>JBKJMR010000441.1:0-11875 GCA_046596275.1 Bacteroidia bacterium
CTGAAGTCTCTGATGCAGAAGACACCGTTTCGCTCGGACGAATTATTGAAGAATTAAAAACGCATGAAGATGGAAATACGTACGACGTAGGCCCGGCAGGAACAACCATGCGTTTTCTTTCTGCGTTACTTTCTTCCATGCCCGGCGTTTATCATCTTACAGGTTCCGATCGTATGAAAGAACGTCCGATCGGAATTCTTGTCAAAGCGCTCGAAGAAATTGGTGCCGATATCGAATATGCCGGGCAGGAAGGATTTCCACCGTTGAAAATTTTCGGCGGACCATTACAAGGCGGCGAAATTGAAGTGGACGGAAGTGTGAGCAGCCAGTTTATTTCTGCGTTGCTCATGATTGCACCAACAATGCACAATGGTTTAGTAATTAATTTCAAAGGCACAATTGTTTCTCGTCCGTATATCGACATGACGGTGCGCATCATGGAACGTTTTCATGTGTACCCGATCTGGGCCGGAAATTCTTTAGCGGTAAGTAATCAACCTTATGTTATTGATGATCCGTTAAATCAATTTCGCGTCGAAGCAGATTGGAGCGCCGCGTCGTATTGGTATGCAATGGCTGCGTTGTCTGATGAAGCTGATATATTTCTGCCGGGATTATTACAAACAAGCATGCAAGCCGATTCAGTTTGCGCAAAAGTTTTTCCGTTTCTCGGCGTCACAACTACGTTCGAAGAAGAAGGAGTTCGCCTCACAAAAAATCATTATCGTCCCGCTGCATTTGCTTTTGATTTTGAAGATTGCCCCGACATCGTGCAGACAGTTGCAGTGACAGCCGCCGCATTAAAAATCCCCACCTTACTTTGCGGATTAAATACATTGCGCATAAAAGAAACCGATCGTGTCGAAGCATTAAAAACAGAGCTGCTAAAAATCGGTGTAGGTTGCGAAGAGCCCTCACGCGGAATTTTAGAAGTAAAAGCATTCGACGGGCAAGTAGATTCGCATTTACACATCGAGACCTATCACGATCATCGAATGGCGATGGCCTTTGCGCCGTTGGGAATAAAATATCCGGGTATGACGTTAGAAGATCCTGATGTAGTGAAGAAATCGTATCCGGCATTTTGGGATGAGCTGGAGAAAATTTCGGGTTAATGGATGAGATGAAATAGCGTAAATTTTCAAGGATTCCGTATCTTTAATAAGTGAAGAAATCAAAAAAGCAATTGCTCGATTTTGAAGTTGGAAGTCTGACGAATTCGATAAGAAACACTATTTCAGGGGATAGTTTTCCTACTGATGTTTCATTGCTTTTGAAAGATGAACTAATCCAAATTCGTAAAAATAAAGGGTGGTTATTTGATTGGAAGTTTGAGTTAAAACAAAACGTAAGGGAAGTTTATAAGCTAACTATTACAAACAATCCTAAGATTATCCAGGGTGCGATAAGTGTATCTATCCATACTGACCATGTATTTCTTCACTTGTTAGAAAGCGCACCGTTTAATCGGGGAAAGGAAAAACTTTACGAAGGGGTGCCCGGTAACCTGGTTGCATTTGCCTGCAAGTTGTCATTTCAGAGAGGTGGCGAAGGGTTCGTGTCATTTGAATCCAAAACCCGACTTATCGAATATTACATAAAGACATTAGGCGCACACCATTTTGGAGGACATTTAATGGTAATTGATACTATCTCAGCTCAAAAACTGGTAGACAAATACTTTAAAAAAAATTAAGCAATGAAATCAAGCAAAAAATCAAAAGAGTTGGATGTCGATTTTATTCAAAGTAAACCTTTGACAAAGTCTGAAGAAATTGCATTAAGTGCATTTATAAAAAAAATAAAATCGCGGAATAAAACACACAATTTATCTAACCGAAAAGTGAAGGATCAAATCGCGGCATAATGATATTGCGTACCATGGCTCTTTTACTTTTTCTATTATGCTTATCAGGCTGCAATGTCCAGATAGGAAATACTGTAACTCAAGGGCAGCCCAATGTCAATGTTGAAGCCGGATTAAAACAAATAACCGAGCTGGACACCAACTTTAAAGCCATCCATATTTTTGTTGCGCTCTGCGATAATAAATATCAAGGCATTGTTCCGGTCGGTGCTAAAATGGGAAATGGCCAGGATCCGAATACGAATTTATATTGGGGTTGGGGATACGGCGTTCGCACCCACTTTAAAAGGAGTACAGAGTGGAAATTTCTACGCTTGCAAAAATTAGATTCCATCAGATTGGAACGAATCGTTTTTAAGCACGCAACTAAAAATTATTATCTCGTAGCCGATGCATATGACGGTCAGTATATAAAACAATGCACCGAAGAATTTCTGCGCAGCTGTTCAGGACAAAACAAAGACACCATTCAAATCGATAACAAGATCATTGGTATTTCCGGGAATTCAAAATTGCTGTGTTACATCGGTCATGATGGGTTGATGGATTTTCAGCTGACAGAATCATTTGCAAACACCGATAATAAAACACGCGATTGTATTATCCTCGCCTGCATCAGTAAAACATATTTTGCCCCGCACCTGAAAGAAACAAAAGCATATCCGTTGCTTTGGACCAGCAACTTAATGGGCCCCGAAGCTTATACCGTGCACGATGCAATTACAGGTTATGTCAACAATGAAAGCAACGAAGAAATCAGAACACGTGCAGCATTAGCTTATTCAAAATATACGAAGTGCAGTTTTAAAGCCGCAAGAAATTTGTTGGTTACAGGTTGGTAAATAATGTGCTGAATATTAATTTGGGCGTGCCCTCGTCAAACCAGCATTTCAATTTCCTGATTCATTCCCATTGACGAGGTCAGGCTTTCCGCGCTACATGGTAGCTTGCTGCAATCCTTCACGCAAAAAAACGCTGATTTCTACGTATCTTTTCTATGTAAAACAGACATGTCATGACAAAAAAAATAAAGCGTTGCAAAAGCAATTTGAAAACCGTAAGTACAAAAGCTGCTGATGACAAAGACTTGTCGCCAAGAGTAAAAAAATTAAGCGGCTATGTTAAATTGCCAAAAGGATTTGATTATAAGAGGAGTTTACTAAAGGAATTACCTAAAAAATTTTCTAAATAGAGTGTTTTTTGGACGTGCAAGCCTTAGTGCTCTCAATCACCCAGTCACCATCCCGATCATTTATCGGGACAGTCACTAAATCTCCACCACAAGAAAATGATTCGGATTTAAAGCACATTCACTTCCCGCTCCAGCATCACCCCAAATCTTTCATTCACCGATTCCAGCACCTTCGTAGAAAGATCATAAATTTCATTTCCTTTGGCATTCCCATAATTCACCAGCACCAGCGCCTGGTTTTTATGAACTCCCGCATCACCAAAACGTTTTCCCTTCCATTCACATTGCTCAATCATCCAGCCCGCAGCTAATTTGAATTCGTTCGCTGAAGGATAAGAAACTATTTCCGGAAAATCTTTTTTCAGCTGCGCATGTTTCTCTGCATTCACTACCGGATTTTTGAAAAAGCTTCCCGCATTACCAATCACTTTCGGGTCAGGAAGTTTGCTGCTGCGTATATTTATTACTGCTTGAGATATTGCAGCAATAGAAAGCTCTTTTACGCCCATTGCTTCCAGCTCTTTTTCTATTGCACCGTAGCTCGTATTCAAAGCCGGTTTTTTCTTCAGTCGAAATGTAACCGAAGTAATAAAAAACTGGTTCTTCACTTCGTGCTTAAACACACTTTCGCGGTAACCGAATTTACATTCCTCCGCAGAAAATGTTCGTGTATAACCTTCAGCAATATGATACGCTTCCAGCTCATGAAAGACATCTTTCAATTCCACTCCGTAAGCGCCGATGTTCTGCATCGGTCCGGCGCCAACACTTCCGGGAATCAATGAAAGATTCTCCACACCTGCGCGATTATTCCGAATGCAATCCATCACGAATTCATGCCACACTTCTCCCGCACCCGATTTCACATAAATAAAATCAGCATCTTCCTTTACTATTTCAATTCCTTTCAATTCATTCCGCACCACCAGCGCATCCACATCTTTCGTAAAAAGAATATTGCTTCCACCACCCAAAATAAATCGAGGCTTATTTTTCCATTCCTCCGAACCAAACAATTCAGCCAGCTGCTCTTTCGAATTCAGCGCAACAAACCACCGCGCACGCACATCCATTCCGAACGTATTCAGTGGTTTGAGAGAAATGTTTTCTTTAATCAGCATAAATGCGGGAGCGAATTACGAATCGGACGAATTTACGAAATACGATGGTTTAATGACTAAAGAAAATTACCGTATTCCCTTCGTATATTCGCCTTCATTCGTAATTCGTTCCCTTAGTAATTCGTTCCCCGCTTCGTATATTCGCCTTCATTCGTAAATTCGTTTTGATTCGTAATTCGTTCCCTTTGTGAAAAAAGCAATAGTCTCCGTTATCAACGACCTCGTCACCGATCAGCGTGTGCATAAAACGTGTACTACTCTGACTGATATGGGTTTTGATGTGTTGCTTGTTGGTCGCAGAAAGCATGATAGTCTTCCGCTTGCCGAAAGAAAGTATGAAACGCATCGCATGAAACTTTCTGCTGAAAAAGGTGTTTGGTTTTACATAGCATTCCAGTGGCGGCTTTTTCTTTTTTTAAGAGCGAATAAAGCGGATGTGTATGTGTCGAACGATCTTGATACGCTTTGGCCGAATTATATTTTATCAAAATGGCGAAAGAAGCCGCTCGTATATGATGCGCATGAAATTTTCACTGAAGTTCCTGAATTAGTAAACAGGAAATTCAAACAAAACACCTGGAAGCGACTCGAACGAAGAATTTTCCCCAGGCTGAAATATGTTTTTACTGTCAATGAATCTATTGCGGACTGGTATGAAAAGGAATATGGAATTCGCCCGGAAGTAGTTCGGAATATTCCACGAAAAATAACTGCGCACACCAGGCAGCTCACAAGAAGTGAAGTGCATTTGCCGGAAGATAAAAAAGTGATCTTGCTGCAGGGCGCAGGCATCAATGTGCATCGCGGTGCGGAAGAAGCGGTAGAAGCAATGCAGTTTATTGATAATGCCGTTTTGCTTATCATAGGAAGCGGCGATGTAATTCACCAGCTGAAAGAAATGGCGGAGAAAGAGCATCTGGAAGGGAAAGTTATTTTCGTAAGCAAACTTCCTCCTGATGAATTGCGTGCGTGGACTGCGCTTGCTGATATTGGTTTGACCCTCGATAAAGACACCAATATCAATTACCGCTTCAGCCTTCCGAATAAAATTTTCGATTACATCCACGCGGGAATTCCAGTGCTTGCTTCTGATCTCGTAGAAGTTCGACGCATTGTGGAAACATACAACATCGGAAGAGTTACTCCTGATCATCAACCGCAAACGATTGCGAAAGTGATCAATGAAATGCTTTACGGTACGGAATATTTGACGTGGAAAAACAACACCCGGAAAGCGATGGACGAATTGACGTGGGAGAAAGAGGAAGAAAAAATCAAGGCTGTTTATTCGCGGTTTTTGCAATAGACCACTGTGAATTCACAGAATCTGCTTCGAATTCGAACAAAATCAATCCCGATAACACATCACATCGTACATCTTAGCGAGCAATTATTAAATTTGCACACCTTTATCAGGCCCAATCAAATCGTAATTCGTAATTCGTACATTCTTTTTTCCATTGCAGAAATCAATTCATATTGTATCCTTTGATGTTCCGTTTCCGCCCAGCTATGGTGGTGTGATCGATGTATATTATAAGATCAAAGCGCTCAAAGAAGCCGGCGTTGATGTGCATTTGCATTGTTTTATGTATGGAAGAGAAGAGTCTGCCGATTTGGAAAATATTTGTGCATCGGTAAATTATTACAACAGGGAAATGAGCAACGCACTCCTGTTTTCTAATATTCCATTCATTATTGCATCACGTCGTTCACCCGAATTGCTTGCGAATCTTTCCAAAGACAATTCGCCGGTTTTATTTGAAGGATTGCATTGCTGCGCTTATCTCAACGCACCGGAATTAAAAGGGAAAAAGAAATTTGTCCGCACACACAATATCGAGCATGATTATTATCGCTCACTTGCCGATGTGGAATCGCGTATGCTCAAGCGTTTTTATTTCCGCCGCGAAGCAAAAAAGCTGGAACGTTTTGAGAAGAAATTAGCAATGGCTGATGCTGTCTTAGCAATTTCACCTGCTGATGCAAAATGCCTTTCTTCCCGGTACAAAAACGTGCATCATGTAATGGCTTTTCATCCGTATCAAGAAGTGATCATTCAGCCGGGCCGTGGAAAATTCGCTTTGTACCATGGGAATTTGGAAGTCGGTGAAAATAACCAGGCGGCTCTTTTTCTTGCGAAAGAAGTTTTTAATTCACTGGAAATTCCATTTGTTATTGCAGGTAATAATCCATCGGAAGAATTAAAGCGTGTTGCAAAAAAGAATCGTAACATTACGCTGAAAGCAAATATTTCCACAGCAGAAATTGATCAACTCATTGCAGATGCTCATGTAAATATTCTTCCAACGTTCCAGGCGACAGGAATAAAATTGAAACTGCTTGCTGCATTGTTCCGTGGAAGATTTGCATTAGTCAATTCTCCAATGGTGGCGAATACAGGATTGGAATCTATTTGTGTAATCGGAGAAACTGCGCCGGCTTTAAAATCGCAGCTGCTGAAATTGTTCCGCGAAGATTTTAAAGAAGAAGAAATTGCGAAGCGAAAAATTTTATTGGCTGAAAAGTTTTCTAATAAGAAGAATGTGGAGAAGATTGTGGGGATGATTTAGATTAAATACTATGGAAATGAATAGTACGACAAGCCGCAGATTTCCGCTCGTCAATACTATTCTTACAATTTCAATAAGTCTGGTTTGGCTGATCAACGGACTTTTCTGCAAGCTTCTTGACTTTGTTCCGCGACACGAAGAAATTGTTGCAAGAATACTCGGAATCCAACACGCCACACTTTTTACAAATCTCATTGGTGTTTCAGAAATTCTGATGTTCATTTGGATCATAAGCAGGATAAAACCGCGCTTTTGTGCCATTGCTCAAATTAGTATTATTACAACGATGAATCTCATCGAATTTTTCCTCACGCCTGATCTTTTATTGTTCGGAAGGTTCAATTCGATCATAGCATTATTTTTTATCACCGTGATCTTCTATAATGAATTCGTATTGAATAAAAATCTCAAATGATGTCGCTGAAAGATCATCCATTTGCTGTAGAAGCTTTTTTTGAGAGCTCTATCGTACTAACATTCGCTGTGCCGGTGGAACAATTGAAACCACTTTTACCGTCTTGCCTCGAAGTGGATACGTTCGAAGGCAAGTGGGGATTTGTAGCAGCAGCGATGGTGTCAACTAAAGATCTTCGTCCGAAAGGTTTTCCTGCGTTTATGGGAAATGATTTCTTCCTGATCGGTTACAGGATATTTGTCCGCTACAAAGACCAGCGCGGAAAGAACCTGCGCGGATTATACATTCTCAAATCTGAAACGGATAAAAAGAAAATGTCATTCTTCGGAAATTTTTTCACGCATTATAAATACACAACCACAGATATTAAGCTGACTAAATCAAATGGAAATACCACAATTCATTCTGAAACATCAGGATTGAATGTGGAAGTAAAAACCGGAAGTGATGAAATTGCTTTACCCCAACATTCCCCTTTTAAAGACTGGAAAGAAGCAAGACGATTTGCCGGACCGCTACCATTTACATTTACAGTGAACCGTGAAACAAATGAAGTCCTGATCATTGAAGGCGTGCGGGAAGACTGGGTTCCAAAACCGGTTGAAGTAATAAATTATGACATTGGATTTCTGAAAGAGAAAGCATTTAAAGGGATGGTCCTGGCGAACGCATTTATCATTGAGCAAATTCCCTATTATTGGAAAAAAGGAAGAAAGGAAATATGGAAACCGTAAAACGTAAACCTTTCCAGGGCGTAGGAAATATTGTACGCTTTAACTGGCATTTTTATGTGCTTGCGGTAGCATTGCTTGTAGCTGCAATCTCAGGACAACGATTTCTCGATGCTCCTTTCGACCAGTTTGTTTTGTTATTTGCTTTTGCTGCCTTGCTGGGAATGTTTATTTCCTTAATTGTATCCTGGTATGTGTATGACAAGTCAGAATTGTATTCGTTGCAGTTTCTTGAGAAGATGAATATTTCTTCCAGTGCAAATCTTGTAAACATAAATGCCGGCTTCGATGAAACCAGTGCGATCATACAATCGAAATTTCCGAATGCGTCATTGACGGTTTTTGATTTTTATGATCCTGAAAAACATACAGAAGTTTCCATCGAGCGTGCGAGAAAAGCATATCCGCCTTTTCCGGGAACAAAAGTAATTCAGACTTCTGCAATCCCATTGGAAGCGAATTCAACCGATGTTATTTTTTTACTTCTTGCCGCACACGAGATCCGCGACGATGAAGAACGTGCAGCCTTTTTTCGTCAGCTGAAAAATGTATTAAAGCCAAATGGAAAAATTGTTGTCATGGAACATCAGCGCGACTTCAATAATTTCTTTGCTTACAATTTTGGTTTCTTTCATTTCTTTTCCAATGCCACATGGAAAAAAACATTCGCCGCTTCCGGTTTGCAGATTGAACAAGAAAAAAAACACACTCCCTTTCTCTCCCTTTTTATACTCCACAAATAATGCAGCTTCAATTTCAACTAATTGGTTTTGTCTTAATCCTGCTGGCAGTTTTTCACGTCTTCTTTCCTAAGCGGTTTGAATGGAAAAAAGAATGTGAAGGTTTAAGCCTGCTCAACCGGCAGATGATGTACGTGCATACGTTTTTCCTTGCACTTACGGTTTGCCTGATGGGAATTTTGTGCATTACCTCTGCCGAAGAGCTGATCGGAACATCCCTCGGTCGCAAGGTTACTTTTGGTTTCGGAATATTCTGGATTGCGCGCTTATACGTGCAGTTTTTCGTCTATTCGCCCGCATTGTGGAGAGGGAAAAGATTCGAAACTATAATTCACATCTTTTTTGCCATGATGTGGGCCTATTTTTCATTTGTGTTTTTGTACACGCCGATCATTGGAGAAATGATGGAAAATGCAGTAAACTGTTTTTTTTAACTGTGCCTCCGTGCCTCTGTGGCAATACTTTTCTTGCGAAGAGAAATTCTCATGCAACGTTGAATCGCCACAGAGGCACGGAGGCACAGTTAAAAAAAAATAAATTAAACGCTGGTTTTTACCGCCGAAGAATCAAAAACTTCCCCATTCTCACATCTCAAAATACGACTCGGGAAACTATTCACCACGTGCATATCATGCGTGGCAATGATCACTGCTGTTCCTGTTTTAGAAATATCGCTGAGCAATTTTATAATTCCGATGGAAGTTTCAGGATCTAAATTTCCTGTTGGCTCATCAGCTAAAATTACTTCGGGATTATTCAGCAAAGCACGTGCGATAGAAACACGCTGCTGTTCACCGCCTGAAAGCTCATGCGGCATTTTATGGCTTTTCGTAGCGAGTCCGACTTTATCAAGCACTTCTTGCGCACGATCCAGCATTTCTTTTTTATTTTTCCATTGCGTGGCGCGCATAACGAAAAATAAATTCTCATTCACGCTGCGATCGTACAACAATTGAAAATCCTGGAAAACGATACCGATCTTGCGTCGCAGGAATGGAACTTCCCGTCGTTTGATAGCTGTGAGATCAAATCCTGCAATATGCATCGTTCCCTGTGCAAGTGGAATATCCACGTAAAGTGTACGCATCAATGAGCTTTTTCCGCTTCCTGTTTTTCCGAGCAGGTAAACAAATTCACCTTTTTCAAGCGAAAAATTCACATTCGTAAGCACCATGTTGTGCTTTTGAAATATGGAAACTTTCTCAAGACGAATAATAGAATCGGCAGCCATAGGTAGTAATTACTGCAAACCTAAGAAAATGTCGCGACCGTCAGTAAGCCGGTTAGAATTAGTTACCCGATTTTTATCCGCGGTTGCCGGCTAATTTTTGTTAATTCAATTTCTCTTCGTCCCCTCGTCCCCTTTTTTTTTCGTCCCCCGCCCCTTTCTTTACAATACTGTCAACATACCAGCGTTAATAACTAACACCAAACCAAACCTTTCTATCGGGCGACCCATACTAATTTTAGAGGCTAATTATACTAGCGGAAAAATGTTCGCAAACGGGGTGGTCAAATCTTTCTTTATTTTTCTTGCTGTTTTGTTCTCTACTTCTTTGGTGGCGCAACAAACTCAAACGTATGTAGCGCCTGATGCTGCGTTTCGCAATGCGTATGATCTTTTCGAAAAGCAGAAATATGCTGAAGCGCAAGATGCATTTGATAAATTCGTTTTTAATTCGCGCGATAAAAATGAGCTGCTTGCAGTGGATGCAGAATATTATGCAGCACTGTGCGCAATGGAACTTTTTCACAAAGACGCAGAGATCCGGCTGAAGCAATTTCTTGTTGCGCATCCTGAATCGCCGAAATGCAGGAAAGTAAAATTCCATTTGGGAAGGTATAATTATCGCAAGAAAAATTATGATGATGCGATTGTTTGGTTTCGACAAGTAGAAATTTATGATCTGCAGAAAGAAGAGCTGGCTGAATTTTATTTCAAGCGCGGTTATTCACACTATGAGCTCGGACATATCGATTCAGCAAAAACTGATTTTTACGAGATAAAAGATATTGATGCAAAATATTCTCCTGCAGCAGGATATTATTACGCGCACATTTCCTACATGCAGGGAAATTATGAAACTGCATTGCAGGGTTTTCAAAAAATTGCAGGTAGCGAAATATTCGGACCTGTTGTGCCTTATTACATTGCGCAGATCTATTTCCTGCAGCAGCGTTACGCTGAAGTGATTTCTTACGCGCCGCCATTGCTCGATTCTGCAAAGCGCGCACCGGAAATCGCTCACCTGATCGGAGCTTCGTATTACCGCACTGGCCGTTACAAAGACGCCGTTCCTTTTCTTGAAAAATATGAAGCAGGCGCAAGTGATTTTACACGTGATGATGCGTATGAATTGGCTTACGCTTATTATAAAACAGATAAACATCCGGATGCAATCACTTATTTCCAGAGAGCAATTGCTGATTCTTCCGATGCTATTGCGCAAAATTCATGGTATCATCTTGCCGATTGTTATTTGAAATCCGGTGATAAGCTGCAGGCACGGAATGCATTTGTACGCGCATCACAGATGAAATTTGATCCGGTGATTCGTGAAGATGCATTGTTCAATTCAGCGCGACTTTCTTACGAGCTGGATTTTGCACCATTTAATGAAGCAATTATTTCATTGAGCGAATACCTGAAAGAATTTCCGAATACGCCCCGTCATGATGAAGCATATACGTTGCTGACGAACGTTTATCTCGGCTCTAAAAATTATAAGGAAGCGCTCGCCTCAATCGAAAGTTTGAAAACGATCGGGCCGTTGATGCAACCTACTTATCAAAAGGTAGCATACAACCGCGGAATTGAATTGTATAACAATCAGGATTACGAAGGCGCGATCATCTTATTCGATAAAGCATTAAAATATCCTGTAAACCGCGAAATAAATTCACAATCGCATTACTGGAAAGCGGAAGCGTATTATGCAAAAGCAGAAACGAAGAATGATACATTGTCTTACCCGAAAGCGATCAATGAATACCAGGTTTTCCAGGTAACTCCGGGCGCGACCATTTTGCCGAATTACAATACAGCCAATTACAATATCGGCTATTGTTATTTTCAGCAGCGTCAATATGCATCATCGATGATTGCATTCAGAAAATATATTGCGAGCAAAACCAGTTCTGATTCAAACGAAAAGCTATTCGATGCGAATGTTCGTATGGGCGATGGTTATTTGCGCATGCGTGATTATCTGAATTCAGCAGAATTTTACGGCAAA
>JBKJMR010000522.1:0-8374 GCA_046596275.1 Bacteroidia bacterium
ATCCTGCAACTTTATTGTTTTTGTAAAAGCCATTGAAGTCAGAAATATTTTCTTTTCCTGTTTGTTCTGAAACCATGCTTACAACTCCGAATGCTGCGAGATTGGAGAAAATGTAAACAACAAGAAAATAAATTGCTGAAGCTGATCCTGCATCTGTTCCATTTGTAAGACCAAGTAAAATATACCCGACCTGCGTAATAGAAGAGAAAGCGAGGAAGCGTTTAATATTGTCCTGGCGCATCGCAAATAAATTTCCTGCGGTGATCGTCATTACAATTGAAATTACAAGCAGGTGATACCAGGTTGCACCCAGCGTACTGAATAGATTAATGAGCGTTGAAATAAAAACAAAAACAATCGCACCTTTTGAGATCACGGATAAATAAGAGGTGACTGCCACCGGTGAACCTTCGTATACATCTGCTGTCCAGAAATGGAACGGCACCACTGAAAGCTTGAATGCAAATCCGATAAAAACAAAAATGAACGCAAGCATTTGTAACATTCCTCCGTCAAGATGTGCAGGCAGTTCTGAGAAAATAAGCGTGCCTGTTGTTCCGTAAAGCATGGAAATTCCGAACAATAAAATGCAGGAAGCAAATGCTGATGAGAGAATCATCTTCAATGCAGCTTCTGATGATTTTAATTTTTCAAGATCAAAATTACAGAGTGCTGCTAACGGAATTGTTGCAAGCTCTAATCCAAGATACAGCATCATGAAATTGCCTGCAGAGATCATAAAATTCATTCCGAGCAAGGTGGTCAGAAGCAGGATGTAAAATTCCAGCATATGCTCATGCTTCTTCAGCCAATCCCATGCGAGCAATGAAATCAATAAAGTGCCGAAGGAGAGAATGCTCTTCTCAAGAACAAGAATGTCATTGGTTTGATACATCCCGCTGAACAGTGTTCCTTCTTTATTGAAGAAAAATCCTGCAACAAAATTAAGCAGCAAAATAATATTGACAATTGAAAGCAACGTAGTTCTCTCCTTAATGCCGTCCCAGATTTTCAGGATGAGCAATAAGAAGATGATGAGCATTAAGCCCAGCTCCGGTTTCATCAGGATAAAAAATTCTTTTCCCATAATTTAAAGACCTCCTGCGTTAGTAAGATGGTCCATTATAATTTGCGAGTCGGGCCCGACCAAATCGATCAGCCAGAAAGGCGCCATTCCTATTGCTAAAATCGCGGCGAGCAATAAAACCGAAGCGAGCTTTTCATTCCAGTTTGCATCTTTTAATGCGCGGAAATGTTCGTTCTTGATTGGTCCCATTACCGACGCACCTGCTGCGCGCAGAATATAAACTGCTGTTACAACAATTGAAGCGCAGGCTAAAATGGTTGCAAGCCGGTGCCACATTCCCGGGTTTTGCCACGAACCAACAAACACCGTCATCTCCGCAGCAAATCCGCTGAGCCCCGGAAGTCCCAGTGAACATAAACCTGCGATCACAAACACAACGCCGATGAATGGCATCACTTTTAATAATCCGCCAAGCTGCGCAACTTGTCGTGTGTGCGTGCGCTCATACATCATGCCTATGGCACCGAAGAAAAGTGCTGTCATTAATCCGTGAGAAACCATTTGCATCACCGCTCCGACAATCGCAGTTTGTGTCATCATGCCAATTCCAAGCAATACAAATCCGCAATGTGAAACGGAAGAATAAGCGTTAATGTATTTCAAATCTTTCTGCATTAAAGTTGCAAACGCCCCGTATATGATTGCGATGGTTGCAACAAGAATAATTGCCCAGGAATAATGATGCGCACCTTCCGGCATTAAATACATGGCAACACGCAAACATCCGTAACCGCCAAGCTTCATTGAAATGCCGGCAAGGAACATGGATGCCGCAGTAGGAGCAGAAGAGTGACCATCAGGCGCCCAGGTATGAAAAGGAAACATCGCAGTAAAAACACCGAAGCCTGTAAATAAAACAGGAAAGAAATACAGCTGCAGGCTCATAGGAATATGCTGCTGCGAAATTTTCAGAATGTCGAACGTGTGATTTCCTGATCCGTCATTTGTATTATAATAAACACCGAGAATGCCGATCAGCACCAATGCAGATCCGCCCATGAGCATCAATGCAAGCTTCATTGCGCTGTATTCTTTTTTGCCGCTGCCCCATATTCCGATCAAAAGGAATTTCGGAATTACAGCAACTTCTAAAAAGAAGAACATCGTGAAAAGATCAAGCGAAATAAAGAATCCGTATGCGCCGACACTGAGCAACATTAACAAAAAGAAAAATTCTTTCGAAAGCATTTCCATCTTCCACGAGATCAACACGCCAGCTGCAACAACAAATGCAGTAAGCAAGATCATTGCGATTGAAATTCCATCTACGCCAATGTAATATTCAATGTTCAAAGCGGAATACCAGGAATGTCTTTCCGAAAAAAGCATTTGTGCGGTATTTCCCAAAGCACGTTCTGTGTTGTAGGCATACAACAACATTCCTGAAAGTCCCAGCTGGATCATTGAGCCGATAAAAGCCACCCAGCGTACTGACTGAAGGCTTTTACACGTCAATATGACGATTGCTGTGAGTAACGGAATAAGGATGAGTAAGGTGAGGTTCATTTAATAAGATCAGTTGGTCCAGAAATAGATGAACAGAACAGCAAAGCCGAGGACGCCGACAAAAAAGAACATGGCGTAGTGTTGTACTTTGCCGGATTGCATTGGCCGTAACGTTTCAGAGAAATTTTCTGCGAGTGTTGCGGAGAGATTAATGCAACCGTCAACTATATTTTTATCAATCCATGCAGCAGGTTTTCCGATGACATTAAATATGATCTTCTTCGTAATGAATAAATAAATTTCATCGATGTAAAATTTCCTGTAAGCTGCTCGGTAAATTCCGCCAACTGCTTCTGAAATGCGTGTTGGTTTTGAATTCGCTTTTTTGTAAAGCCACATTGCAAGGAAAATACCAAGCAAAGCAAGACAAACAGGTGCGATTGAAAACATTAAATGAAATTCTGTTTCCAAACCTTTTCCATCGCTGGAAACATAATGTCCGAAAGGAATAAATCCTGCGCCGATCGCTAAAAGTCCGAGAAGGATTAATGGCAGCAACATTGTTTTTGTCCCTTCACCATGTTTCTCATGCGCGTGATCATCATGTCCGTGCGCTTCCACTTTTTGTTTGTTCCAGAAAATGCTGAAGTATAAACGGAACATATAAAATGCGGTGATCGCTGCGGTAATAATTGCGACAACAAAAACTAATTTGTTCGAATGAAAAGCGGCTGCAAGAATTTCTTCCTTACTGAAGAATCCGGCGAAAGGTGGAATTCCTGCAATGGCAAGACAAGCGATAAGAAAAGTGATGTGCGTTATCGGCATCGACTTTCTCAATCCGCCCATGTCTTTCATTTCATTGCTGTGCACATAATGAATGACGGCACCGGCTCCGAGGAAGAGCAACGCTTTGAACATCGCGTGTGTAAACAAATGGAACATCGAAGCCATGTAACCCAATCCTTCTTCGCCACCGTAACCGGAAATGCCAAGCGCAAACATCATAAAACCAATTTGCGACATGGTGGAGTAGGCGAGCACACGTTTGATATCTGTTTGAGTACACGCGATGATTGCTGCGAATAAAGAAGAGAATAATCCGACGTAAGTAACAACGTGCAGCGCCGGCGGACAAGACAATGCAAAAACAGGGAACAATCTTGCTACGAGGTAAACGCCTGCCACAACCATTGTCGCCGCGTGGATCAAAGCAGAAACCGGTGTCGGACCTTCCATCGCATCCGGAAGCCAAACGTGTAATGGAAACATCGCTGATTTACCTGCGCCGCCGATGAAGACAAGCACCAATCCCCAGGTGAGCGCTGAAACGCCCATGAAAGACGCAGCAGTTACAGCAGTGTAAAATTCAGAATTCGTTGTGAAGCGTTCAATGAGCGTTTGGAAATCCAATGTTCCGCTGTAGAAAGCAAGCACTAAAATTCCGATCAAAAATCCGAGATCAGCAAAACGTGTGACGATGAATGCTTTTTTTGCTGCGGCAACTGCGGATGGTTTGTCGTAATAAAAACCAATTAAAAGGAAAGACGAAACACCAACCAATTCCCAGAAAATATAGATCTGGAAAATATTGCTGGCCAAAACAAGTCCGAGCATGGAGAAAGTAAAGAGCGAAAGGAAAGAGTAATAAGTGGAATAACGTTCTTCGCCATGCATGTAGCCCATGCTATAAATGTGTACCATGAGCGAAACAAACGTAACCACAACGATCATCATAATAGAAATCGGATCGAGAATTACACCCATGTCGATTGACATTCCCGGCGAGAATTGCAGCCAGGTATATTTGAATGCGATGATCTGCTCGTAAACGCCTGCTGCATTTTTTCCGACTACGAAGAAATATTCGTAAGCCGTATAAAATGAAATGACAGCCGCTGTTAAAAGCGAAAGTGTTCCGAGGATGCCGGAAAAATTCTTTAAATACTTTCTTCCGAATAAACCAATGACAAGAAATGTTGCCAGTGGCAGAAGCGGAACAAGCGCTATAAGTTTCGAATGCAGCATAATCAGAATTTCATGGAATTAGCGTCTTCCACGTCGATTGATTTATATTTCCTGTAGAGATTGATGATGATCGCGATGGCAACTGCGGCTTCTGCAGCGGCGATCGTGATGATGATAACGGTGAAAAATAATCCGTCGAGCTTTCCCGGGAATAAGTATTTATTGAACGCGATGAAATTAATATTCACACTGTTCAGGATAAGCTCAATCGACATCAACATCGTGATCATGTTCCTGCGCGTGAGAAACCCATAAACGCCGATGAAAAACAGCGCGACGCTTATGACGAGAATCTGGGGCAATCCTATTTCGTTCATGCCTTTGGTTTTATTTTAATTGCAATTACAATCGCACCGATCATCGAAGCAAGCAGCAACATGCTGATCACTTCGAATGGAAGCAGGTAGCCGTGTTCTGTGGTGCTCAGCATTTGCATACCGATATTATTTACACTTGGCTCAACCGCTTTTTCTGCTCCGACTAAAAAGCTGTGACGGTTGATCAAGGTTAATGTCAATGCAAATCCTGCGGCTGCGGCTATTGCTGCAAAAACAGATTGTGCAATTTTCGGCGCCTTCATATCTTCTCCTGAATGATGCGTAAGGAAAATGGAGAAGATGATCAGCACAACAATTCCTCCAACGTAAACAACGATCTGCACCGCCGCAATGAATTCGTAATTGAGCCAGAAATACAATCCGGCGATCCCGATCAGGCTGAACAAAAGATAGATCGCAGCACGAAAAATCTTCAGGCTCGTAACGGCCATGATCGCTCCGCCAATGATCACGGCAGAAAGGATATAAAATATGATGGTGTGTGCGCTCACTTTATTCTACTCCGGCTTTAAGTTTAGAATCTGGAAGGTTCAATATTTTTTTCAACTTCGATTTATCAAAAACACTGTGCTCGAATTCTTGTCCCATTACAATTGCAGTAGTCGGACAAGCCACAATGCAAAGATTACACATCGTGCAAAGATCAAGATGGTACACCCAGGTGTCGATCGCTTTCTTCTTTTTTCCTTCTTCGTTGATCACTTGTTTTGTAATGATCTTGATGGAACCATTCGGACAAGCGATTTCGCAAGCCTGGCAACCGGTGCAGCGATGTTCATTTTTTTCGTCGTGCGGCATAATTACTTCACCACGGAAACGATCAGCCATCACAAGTGTTGCACGATTATCAGGATATTGTTCGGTCTGAATTTCCTTCGGGTGCGTGAAATAATAGCCGGTCATTCTCATTCCTTTCAGAAGAGATTTGATCGACAAATAGATCGTTTTAAAATATCCCGGCTCTTTCATTTGCTCTTTTTTAAAAATGCCAACCCATTATTGCCATTAACGTAACGATCAAAACATTCACCATGCTGATCGGTAATAAATATTTCCACTCAAGGTTCAGCAGCTGATCGACACGCAGGCGCGGGAATGTCCAGCGGAACCACATGATGATAAAGATGATGAAGAATGTTTTTCCGAAAAACCAAAGTGATGACGGAATCCAATCCATGGCATGATTGAAACTATCCAGTCCGCCAATGTGAAACGGCATCCATCCGCCAAGGAAAATTGTTGCAGCGATGGCGGATACAACGAACAGATTAATGTATTCTGAAAGCAGGAACATTGCGAATTTCATTCCTGAATATTCTGTATGAAATCCGCCGGTTAATTCTGATTCTGCTTCCGTCAAATCGAATGGTGCGCGATTGATCTCTGCTGTTGACGCAACAATAAAAATGACAAAAGAAATCAAGACGGGAAGATGACCTTTGAAGATCCACCATCCATCCTGCTGGCTCATTACGATGTCAGACATTTTTAAGCTGCCAGCAAGAATGACAATCGTAATCAATGAAAGTCCGATTGACAATTCATAGCTCACGATTTGCGCACCGCTTCTCATCGCACCTAGCAAGGAATATTTATTGTAGCTCGACCAGCCCGCCATCAAAATTCCGATCACGGCCATTGACGAAACAGACGACACATAAAGAATGCCGATGCTGATGTCCCAGATCTGGAAATCTCTTGCAAATGCGATTGGCGCCATCACCAGCATTGCTGTGATTACCATAATGTATGGCGCGAGATTAAAAAGGAATTTATCAGCAGCAGTAGGAGTGAGGCCTTCTTTGAAAAGCAGCTTCACCGTATCTGCAATAATTTGTAAAGAACCTTTTGGTCCGACACGGTTTGGTCCGAGACGGATTTGCATGAATGCCGCAACTTTTCTTTCCATGTAACCAAGGAAGAAGCTGAGCATCACCAAAAATCCGATGAGACAAATTCCGGTAAGCGCCATTTCAATCAACAGCACATATTTCGGATGGCCGACAAGATCGGTAAGCCATTGGTGAATATGACGTGTTAAAGACGAAAAGCTGATCAGTAAAGCTGTTTTCACTATCTGTCGATGTCTGGAATTACTAAGTCAATGGTGGCCATGATTGCAACAAGATCGCCGATTTTAGCGCCTTGTGCCATATGTGATAATGCAGAAAGATTGCTGAATCCGGGTGAGCGGTATTTAACGCGGTAAGGAGAAGCAGCGCCGTCGCTCACAATATAAACTCCTAATTCGCCACGCGCAGTTTCCACACGCTGATAAAATTCTCCTTTCGGAAGTTTAATCACCGCTTTTGTTTTTTCCTGGAAATCGCCTTCCGGAATATTATCGATCATCTGCTCAATGATGGAAATAGATTGTTTCATTTCCGCCATCCTGCACATGTACCGCGCGTAACAATCGCCTTCGCTCATGATCACTTCTTCGAACAGCACTTTATCATAAACGCCGTACGGATTCCATTTACGGATATCGCAGCTTACACCTGAAGCGCGTGCAGTCGGACCGGTGCAGCCAAATGAAATTGCATCTTCTTTTGAAAGCACGCCAACTCCTTTTGTACGCTGTTCGAAAATGACGTTACCGGTAAGCAGCTGATCGTAATCCGCAAGATTCTTTTTGCATTGTTCGATCACTTCTTTCGTACGCTTCTGAAAATTCGGATGAATATCGAACATCACGCCACCGGGAACCATGTAATTCTGTGTCAATCGTGCGCCGCAGGATTCTTCCATAATTCCGTTGATCGCTTCACGGTCGCGGAATGCATAGAAGAATGGAGTAACAGCGCCAAGATCTAGTCCAGTGCAGCCCCACCACAATTGATGAGAAGAAAGTCGTGTCAATTCCGCCATCAGCAAACGAATCACTTGTGCGCGTGGTGGTGCTTGAATGCCCAAACCTTTTTCAACGGTGAGTGCGCAGGCTTCATTATTAATATGCGCGGATAAATAATCCATCCGGCTTGTTGCGAAAATGAAATTCCTGTAAGAAAGATTCTCGCTCATCTTTTCGATAGAACGATGAATGTAGCCGAGATGTGGCTGAACTTTATGAATGGTTTCTCCGTCGAGCCAAACTTTCAGGTGCAGCACGCCGTGTGTGGACGGATGCTGCGGCCCCATGTTGACGACGAATAATCCGTCATCCGTAACAACATCTTCTCCGAGCAATTTCATATCTCGATCATGTTTTCGTCCACGTAATCTTTTCGTAATGGAAATCCCGGCCAGTTGTCATCAAGAAAAATTCTTCTGAGATCAGGATGGTGTAAAAATTTTATTCCGAATAAATCGAATACTTCACGCTCATGGAAATTTGCTGTGAGCCATAACGGTGTCAATGATTCTATTTGCGGATTTGTTCTGTCTGTCAATTTTGCTTTCACAACAAATCCGCAAATAGAATCATTGACACCATTATGGCTAACAGCAAATTTCCATGAGCGTGAAGTATTCG
>JBKJMR010000641.1:0-2730 GCA_046596275.1 Bacteroidia bacterium
GGAGATGGATACGTTGTAAAATTCGGAATGAGCGAACAACTATTGTCTACAAGTGTAATTTCATCCTCACCAATTAATTCGTTGCTCCTTTACCCGAATCCGGCCAGTGATTTTGTAACAATTGATTTGACTAACGAAGAAGAAATTTCTTCAGTGGAAGTTTTTGACGCAGCGGGTAGGGTAGTGAAGCGTTCGGAAATGCAGCGTGGCATTTTTTCAATTTATATTGCCGACCTTGCTCCCGGAATGTATTTCGCCCATGTGACCGATAATAATGATCAGCGGCATACTGTACGCTTCACAGTTAAATAATCAATCATCCCAAAACATTTTCTCCCCAATGTCAGCCAACAAATCTAACATCAGGTTTATTTTCGGAGTTATTCTCATTGCTTGCGGTTGGGTAATTTGTTTTAATATTTTCATGCTTGTTTTCGGCATTTCCTTTTTTGTGCTGGGAACGATACTGGTAATGTTTTCTTCTAAATCATGGCTTGTAAAGAGTATTATCGTCGGCCTTCCGATAATTTTATGGTTCGTTGGTTTTAAATTCATTCTTTACCAGATTGAAAAGAAAGATGCTGTTGCTGTTGTTGTACCAACCGGTTTTTCCGGGCAGGTTCGAATTGTTTACGGTGAAAAAAATGGAATTGTGCCTGAAACAAAAGATCAACGAATGATTTTCACCATTCCTGCGAATGGAATTCTTATTGTAAAGCCATCAATCAAATCAGGCTTAACAGATGTTGAATATTATTACCAGGAAACGAATGGAACGAAAGTGAAAATCGCTGCAATGAAATCTGCTGATGATAAAACCGTTTCCCGTCCCGCAGGATTTTTCGAAGGAACACAATCAAGCGAAACCAATCCGGGTGGAAAAAGTCTTGATTATGTTTACGATGCATTTTTCATTCTTGGAAATGATTCTGCGCGTGTGCTGACTTACCAGGAAGAAATGGTGAAAAATCCGCTGACAGATTCATTGGTGAAAGTTTCCCGCGGGAATTAAATGTGACGCCTTCGATACATTTTCGCTAATTATCATTCAGTTAAAAATGAAAATTGTCAAGCGAAAACACTCAGTCTGACAAGGGAGAAATTGCAGTTGTTGCCTATGGTTGTCACCTTGGCTGTTTGTCGCCTTCGATACATTCGCTTTATTAATTTTACTTGCCTTCGTGTTACTTTAACAAAAGCGAACATCTGACAAGACAATTTCTCCCTTGTCAGACTGAGTGATTTTCGAAGGAAATGCAAGTGGAAAAAGGGATTTCAATTTCGAAAATTGTATCGAAGGCGACAAAGTAGAATTTCTCCCTTGTCAGACTGAGTAATTTCGGTAGAAATCTAACTCTCCGATACAATCTCTCCACGAAATTGTATCGAAGGCGACAAAGCAGCAACCTTATTTCATATTCACAAACTGCACCGGCAATTCATAATCGCCTTGCCTCACTAATGAAATAACTGCCTGCAGATCATCAATTTTCTTTGCGGTTACACGCACCATATCATCCATTTGTTGCGCCTGCACTTTCAGCTTTGATTCTTTAATGTCTTTCTGAATTTTACGCGCCGAGTCTTTATCAATTCCTGATTTGATCTTGATATCTTTCTTCACCATATTGCCGGATGCATAATGCTCTTTCCCTTCATCAATACAACGCGGATCAATTCCCTGCTTGATCATCCGGTTGCGGATAATGTCAACGATCGATTCCAAACGCATTTCATCTTCTGTGAGAATATTCAGCACAAGATCTTTTTTATTCAGATCGATCTCACTTTTCGTTCCTTTAAAATCAAAGCGTCCGAAAACTTCTTTTCGTGCGCTGTTGATAGCGTTGTCTAATGTTTGTGTGTCAATTTTGCTGACGATATCGAATGAAGGCATGGTTTCAATAGATGGTTAATAGTGTGCAAATTAATAATTATTGTTTTAGCACATTGAACCGAATTAGGTACCAATAGGTAAGCCCACCCTTAATTTTAATCATCCTCACCTATAAAAACAAAACCAGCGGAAAAGTTTTTATACTTATTCCGCTGGAGTGTAGTTTTAACCAAATAATCTTTTACTTTTTCTTCAGATCATTGATAAGCGTGGACTGAATTGACCATGCAAAATCCAATTTAACGAACCCATTGTACAATGCCGGATCGCTAAGATCAATATACTGATCGGTAGTGTATCGTTCTGTGTTGGGATTTCCCGGCATGTAGTTAGCCAGCGAATGACAACTCATACAATTACTCTGCATGCCCCAGATGTAAGTGGAGTCTAAAGCGTTTTTAAGATTAGTACCATTATTGCTGATCTGGCCAAGACCAGCTTCGAGATATGGATTGTATCCGAAAATCCCTTTAACACCGGTATTCGTTCCGCCAGTGACAGGTTGAAGTGGCAATACCATTGCATAAGCTGTTGCTACTGCATAATGAGCGGCTGCTCCTTTTAGTGCAACAGTGCTTCTTGTTCTTGCCGCAAAAGTGCTTGATGGAAAGGATGGGTTCGATGGATCGGGTGTCCAGAAGAAAGTTTGCCATGTCCAGTTGGAAATTTCTTTCGTAGCAACATGCATGGCAATAAGTATTGCAATATCGCCCGTTGCAAATTGGTTGTTAGGTCCTTGCGTCCCTTGTTCCTTCGTCATGTAAGCAGCCATTGACGAATCAATTGCAAAATAAATAAAATCATTCAGGTTGCAGGTAGCCAGCTTCAGCGAA
>JBKJMR010000675.1:0-5222 GCA_046596275.1 Bacteroidia bacterium
CCATGATCCGGGTGTAAAGGACTTGATGAAACTCGCCGATTATTTTAAGCTGAAAAACGCAGCAACAATTATTGAGCAAGTCAGGGAGGTTGTCTTTAACTGGAAATCTTATGCAAAAGAAAGCGGTGTAGCCAACACATCCGTAAGCATTATAGATAAACGAATCAGGGGAAAATAAAATTATTTCAGCTTCTCATTCCCATGATGTCTGTCATGATCCCTCTTCGCTTTCTTCTCCATATTATTTTTCATCGCTTCAGTTAAATCGATACCGGTTTGATTTGCAATGCATATTAAAACAAATAAAACATCTGCTAGTTCATCTTCCAGCTTTACTTCTTTATCCGATTCTTTAAAAGATTGTTCGCCATATTTTCTCGACATGATGCGCGCAACTTCACCGACTTCTTCCATTAAGATTGCAGTGTTTGTCAATTCATTATAATAACGCACGCCATGCGTTTTGATCCATCTGTCGACGGTGGATTGAGCTTCTTGTATTGTCATACACTAAATATATTGAAAGGAAAGATCAATCCACAAAAAAAATTTTCCGGTTACAGAAGAGTTTTCCTGCTTATACTCTTTTTTAATAATCTCTTCCGAATTGAAAAATCAATGAGCCGCTGATGCCATAATTTTTTATGCTGTCGCGTTGATTAGCAGATCCGCCTGCCCAATAAGCAGCCAGTCCTTCAACATTCGCTTTTCCCCACGGCAATTGATAATAGGGACGAATATTTATTCCAAACCATTTTGTTGCGAAGAGACTGATATTGATTGCAAACGTATTTCCAAGCTTCATATCAGCAACAACAGCTTCTCCTGATGCGCCGGCAAAAGCTGCATCGTTGGAATAAGTGGTTGTCGCAGAAAGAAGATATAAATCAAAGTCAAGTGATGGAACAATTTCAATGTGTTTTACATCAATTATTTTCGCTGTTACTCCAAGGCTTAATCCGCCCATGCCGACTTTTATTCTTCGGTATCCCATCAATCCGCCGGTTGGCTCGAGTCCATAAGCATCGTTTGTTTCACTGAGTCGTGAATACAAAAGTTCATAACCGATGGTTTCTCCGCGATGTTGCCAGCTGAATTCAAAACCTTTCATCATGCTGAAATAAGGCATTTTTTGTGTCAGCCATTGCCTTGCATAATTATACGAGTAAACTGTTCTGTTAATATTATTCGGTTTCATATAACCTTATTTTATTCCGAACGTAAATGCATTTTGAGTGTGGGCAGAAAATAAAATAAAAAAGAGCGGAAGAAAGAGAACTATTTTTTTCATGTTCTTAGAATTTAATACGTTTCAAAACAATATGCTCTTTTACCTTACCGGTATAGGAAGCATACATATTATTTGCACCACCTTCATAATCCAGCGTCATTTCATTCGACGAGCGATCTGAAATTTTATAATCACGATCAGGAACTGTTTGGCCGATAACAGCAACCATTGTTAGCGTAGTGCCATCCGATCTGTAAAAATGTGCGCTGTGACTTTCATTTCCATTCACCGTTTTTCCATTCGTAGATAAATAAAATGGATCATCACCTGTCGTCGGTGTATCGTAGAACATAAAAAATCCTGTGATGCCTGTGGAATGTGTGCTGTCTGTTCCGCCGGACGAATTTAAATAATCAATGCGCATGGATTCAATCTCCCAGGTGCCCGATTCCCGGTGAAGAAATTTGTTGTCTTTTTTACATCCGGTCAAAAAGAGCAAAGGTGCTGTAACGATACAGCAAATGGAAAAATGAAGAATAGGTTTCATTGCGTAATAATTTGTACGCAATAACGTGAATTGCCTAAAGTTCTGCGATCACCAAATAGTAGTAGAAAATGGTTATTCCAGGCATTCCCACAACAGGTTTTTAACCGGTGGCGAATACTTGTAATCGGGAAGAGAGAATTCTTCCATAAAAATTACCCGAAGCGTTGTAATGTATCTGCCGGGATGTTTTTCATTCCATTTGCGTTTTGAAAAATTACAAAAGTAGCCGCGCATAAACAGGTTGTCGGAGAAAATATAATTCTCGGAATATTTTCTCCAGCGGTCATTCTTATACATTCCAACAATGCTTTCCGGTTTTGAAAAAGTAAGAGGCTGATCAGGATGAAGCAGATCGAATGTTTCTCCATTTGCAGTCTGACCTTCCAGGATAAACCAGCCATCATTCTTAAAAACATTCGGAGCAAACATTCCCCAGTTCTGATCTAATCGCAAGCTGTAACCGATAAAACGAAAACGATCTGAAAGTTTGCTGTTGACAAAATTCAGGTTGCTGAAGTTCCAGTCAAAAACAAACACGATTAAAAAGATCAGCAGTGCGGTTTTTATTTTATCAAGCAATGGATATTCAATTTCACTTTTCGGTTTCCATCGAATGATACGATGCGCGATTAATGCAATTCCATGGAACGAAGCGATGATTGTATGCTTCAGCTTTCTTAAACGATGTTCAAACCAATTCATAAACGGCGCCGGCAGAATTCCTGTTGCTGTCGCTATCCCGATAAGTGGAAATAGTCCGATAAAAAGTGTCAGACCATTCATACAATGAAAACCGATGATCAGCAATACACCGGCCGTTCTGAACCAGGCATGTTTGATTGGAATAAAAAACAGCAACGGCACTAACAATTCAAAATAATATGCAGCACAAGTAAGTGTCTTTAAAAATTCAGGATTGCCGGACCAATATTTTGTAATTGGAAATGCAATCTGATCTAAGCTGTAGGTGTAATAGAGCGCAGTGAAATCTGTATTCCATTCCACACCTTTTAATAATGCAGAGCCGGTGTAGATATATGATACTTGTAAGAGGTATGCGATCGTTGCAACAGTGAAAAGTTTAGTATTGACAATCGTTTTATTTCCGAGCAAACGGTCGCATGAATAACGTTCGCCCCATGGAATGAACATTGCCCAGAACAAAACCATTCGTAATAAATCATCACCGCCCTGTAAAATAAGTATGTTCCTGTTATGCAAAGAAAGCAGCATGAACCAGGAAAGAAAAGTAAAAAGTTGGGTGCGGTAGCCAATGAAAAGCAGCATCGCGAAAAAGAAAGCAACTAAAAAAAGAAAAAGCTGGACCTGCCACAATCCGCTTATCGTATGAATTGAAATGTAATACGGATTCCATGCGTGTTCCGCCATAACAGGCAGTGGCAAAACTCCGGTGTTGGAATAAAAAGCTTCGAGATCAGTTGCGCGTATTCCCAGGTCGAGCATAAGTACGAATGCAATACACATTCGCATCAAAGCAAGCGCACGTTTGTCGAAGGACAGGTAATTCATACAGATTTTTAAATAACATGAAGGCCGTATTCCTTGCGGAAAGGGCCTCCATGATCTTTACATAACATAACAGTATGTAATTATTTTCTCTTACTTGTTGTTGTTCCTGATGTGCTGACAGTTGTTCCGGTGCCTGATGTGCTTGCAGTGGTTCCTGTTCCCATTGTTGTGTTTGTTGATCCGGTTGATGTTGTTCCCGGTGAATGAGTTGTTCCTGTTGTAGAATTGTAAGTGGTAGACGTGCTTGCAGTCATTCCGGTTGTGCCGGAAGTTCCTGTAGTCATGCTGCTTGTTCCTGTGCTTGAAGTAGAACCGGTTGTTCCCATTGTTGTAGAAGTAGAACCTGTTGTTCCCATTGTTGAACCAGTCGATCCTGTTCCTGATGTGCTGGAAGTAGAACTGGTTGTTCCCATTGTTGTGGAAGTTGAACCTGTTGTTCCTGTTCCTGATGTTGATGAAGTAGAACTTGTTGTAGATCCTGTTGTTCTTGAACCGGATGTGGTTGAAGATGTAGAGCCGGTTGATTTACTGGAAGTAGATTTTGTTGTTGATGATTTTTTTCCGGATGTTGATTTTGTTGACGATGTTGACTGACCCGAAGTAGTGCTTGTTGAACTTGTAGAGCTGGAAGATGTAAAAGATGTTGTGCTTCCTGTGGTGCTAGTACTACCTGTGCTTCCCGTACTTCCTGTCGTTCCCGTGGTAGAGCTTGCTGTTGTGGTCTGTTGCGATTCTGTTGAGGCTGCTGACGAGATATTAGTTCTCGAAAATCCCAACAATGCAACCGATCCGGCAATACATGTGGCTAAAAAAATTGTGTTTTTCATGGCGATCCCTTTTGAATATAAATTAAGTTTGATAACTACAACTCAATCAATATGCCACAGGGAAAGCCTTTATTCTAGCTCTTGTGAATCAAGTTTATAGAGCGAAATACAACATTTAAGTAAACCAATTTGTTGTAGAGAAAAATAAGCACAAACGGTAAAAATGTCTATTTCTTCATTAGGTAATGACTCACAAACCATTCTTCTCCATTATCAAATCCCCACAATTCAGCACACGCTAAATAAAATACTCTCCAGTATACCCACCACTTCGTTGCATTTTCTTTTCCATACGTTTTTTCAAACAAAGGCATAATGGCTGCTTTATTCTTATCCATATTTTCCAGCCATGCTTCCGATGTTTTCGAGTAGTGTTCACCGCTTACTCTCCAGTGTTTTTTCACTTTCAGATCTTCATTCCAATAATAGAGGTAATGATCTGAAGGCATCATTCCGCCCGTGAAAAAATATTTCGACATCCAATCGGAATTGTCTTTTACCTCGAAGAAGTAAAGGAAGTCCTTGTGTGTAAAAATGTGAATGAACAAAGCAGCATCTTCTTTCATCCAGCCCGCTATTTTTTTGAGCAGCATTCCATGATTACGCATATGCTCAAACATTTCTACCGAAACAACACGATCGAATTTTTTATCCGTATCGAACACATTCATATCCGCGGTTACTATTTCGATATTGGTTAATCCGCGCTCTTTTGCTGTAGCATCGATATATTCCTTTTGTGTGCGGGAATTTGAAACAGCAGTGATTCTTGCATTAGGGAAATGTTTTCCCATCCACAATGTCAGTGAGCCCCAACCGCAGCCGAGCTCAAGAATATCCATCCCGTCTTTCAGTTCCGCACGTTCGCATGTAATAGCAAGCATATCTTTTTCCGCCTGCTCCAGCGAATAAACGCCGGGTTTATAAAATCCGCTGCTGTATTTTAAATTCGGGCCAAGACAATATTTGTAAAATTCTGTCGGCACTTCATAATGCTGTTCATTCGCTGCTTTGGTTTCAATAGCGATCGGACTGTTGCGGCAACTTTCTAATAAAGCATTAAAATGTTCCTGCTGCGCATCAGGCG
>JBKJMR010000149.1:0-5017 GCA_046596275.1 Bacteroidia bacterium
TTCCTTATTTTGACTTTTTCCCTTTCCTTGTTCATTGCACATTACTTGTCATGAGAAATTCTCATCACCGGAAAAAACAAACAATGTCTAACAACAATGCTCAATGCTCAAGTATAATTTTTAACCCGGAACCCAGAGCCCGGAACTTTTTCAACCCGGAACCCGAAACTTTTTTCAACTATTTCATCACTATTCGGAAAGAGAAATTTGCATGGCATGCTTTTAACGCGAAGGCACGGAGGCGCGGGGAAACGCGGAAAAGAAACGAAACTCGAAACTTTTTTATCTCGGAACTTTTTCAACCCGGAACTCAGAACACGAAACCCGAAACTCCAAACTCACTTAGTTTGTTTAAATTTGGATTATGAGGTTCATCCCGGTTCTGCTTTTCCTTTTTGTTTTATTTATTTCTTCTGACGCCCATTCTCAAAAGCGGTTGAATGAAGATTCGCTGTTAGCGGTTTTTAATAATTCCGCTTTACACGATACCATCCGGATAAATGCGATCCATGATCTTGCATGGCAAATGAATTTTACTGATCCTGATTCGGGATTGGCACTTGCGAAACTGCAATTACAGTTTGCGGAGAAGTGTGGCAATCTGAAAGGACAAGCACATGCATACAATACAATGGGAGTTGCATGTATTAATAAAGATGATCTTGATAATGCATTGATTTATCACATGCGCGCTTACGAGATCAGGAAAAAAACAAAAGACAAAAAAGGAGAAGCTGTCGCATTGAATAATATCGGCATCGTTTACAATTACAAGGGAGATATTGTAAGCTCAATTGATTATTACCAGAAAAGCCTGAAGCTGAAAGAAGAGATTGGCGATATGCCCGGTGTTGCTGCTGCTTACAGTAATCTCGGGCAGATCTATTCGAATGAAGCGCTGAATGAAAAAGCGCTGAGTTATTTTTTAGCCAGTCTGCGCATAAGAGATTCTCTGAATGATAAAAGAGGGCTGGAAGATTCTTACCTCAAGATTGCCAGTTATTACGGTAACACGCACCAATATGAACAAGCGATTGACTATACGCTCAAATCAATTGTCTATAGCAAATCTCTGAATCATAAAAAAATACTCGCAAACAATTATGAAAATCTTGCGTTAAGCTACAGGGAAATTAATCAGCTCGACAGCGCAGAAAAATATTATAAACTCTCCATGGAGCTGCGCGTGGTTATGCAAGATATAGAAGGACTGGGCGATGCGTATTCTGGTCTTGGTATGGTGCGGCTCAAACAGAAAAAATTCGGGGAGGCCATCACCTATTGCAACAAAGCCCTTTCATACGCCGAAGAATCGGGTTTTCCTGAAGTCGAGGAAGATGCATGCAATTGCCTGACGAAAGCTTATGAAGGTGCAGGAGATTTCAGGAATGCGCTTTTATTTTTGCATCGTTCTAATACATTGAAAGATTCAATTAACAGCCTGGAAAAAGCAAAAAGCATTTCAAGAAAAATATTCCAGTTCGAATTTGAAAAGCGCGCATTTGCCGACAGCCTCCGGGTTGCAAAAGCAAACGAAGTAAAAGATGTGAAGCGTGCAGAAGAAGTGCGCCAGCAGCAGATGTATACCATTGCAGGTGTGATCGGATTTATTTTGATGGTAATTATCGCGATCATTCTTTTCAGGGGTTACCGGCAGAAGCAAAAAAACAATGAAGCGCTGGAAATAAAAAATGAGATCATCACAGATCAGAAGATGGAGGTAGAAAATCAAAAAGCGCTGGTGGATGAAAAAAACAAAGCGATTCTCGATTCCATCAATTATGCAAAAAGTCTGCAGCTGGCTATTCTCCCTTCCGAAAAATTGTGGAATGAAAATTTCCCCTCAAGCTTTATTCTTTATCTCCCGAAAGATATTGTTGCAGGCGATTTTTATTGGGTAGAAAATTCGGGCGACGAAGTTCTTTTTGCAGTGGCAGATTGTACCGGCCATGGTGTGCCGGGTGCGCTGGTAAGCGTGGTTTGCTGCAATGCATTGAATCGTTCTGTGAAAGAATTCAATCTTCGTGATCCCGGTAAAATTCTTGATAAAGTTTCTGAGCTCGTGCTGGAGACATTTGCTAAAAGTGAAAAGGAAGTCAGCGATGGAATGGACATTTCACTTTGTGTGCTCAATAAAAAAACGTTGTCGGTAAAATGGGCCGGCGCAAATAACCCGATCTGGTTTTTATCCGGCGAAAAAATGAATGAGGTGACAGCTAACAAGCAACCTATCGGAAGATCAGATAATCCTGTTCCTTTTACAACACATACGATTCAGCTGGCAAAAGGAGATTCCATTTATCTTTTCACTGATGGATTTCCTGATCAGTTCGGTGGAGAAAAAGGAAAGAAATTTAAATATCGTGCTTTCCAGGAATATTTATTCTCGAACAGTTCTCAATCGATGCAAGAACAAAAAACAAACTTATTCCAAACCTTTGAAACATGGAGAGGATTGCTGGAACAGGTGGATGACGTCTGCGTAGTAGGTATTCGCATCGGATAGACTGTCTGTGTTGTGGGAATTCGTCTTGGATAAGATGTTTGATGCTTGATGTTTGATGTTTGATGTTTGATGTTTGATGTTTGATGTTTGATGTTTGATGTTTGATGTTTGTAGAAAATTTAATTCATATATCTTACCTTCTACATCTTAAAAAGATTTTCTGCCTAAGCTAAATCTTTTCTGCGATTGCCCAATCCATGAATTTATATTCTTCTTCCTTTTTCACCGGCTGTTCAAGCGTTGCAATATCAGGAATGACATTAAAATAAATAATCGCGTCTTCGTTTGTACCAATGAGATCAGTTGGATTTTTCGGGCGAATCAAAACATATTCATTGTTCAGCTTCAAATAGCGCATCGGTGTTTTTAATTTGACCAAGAACCATCCTGTAAAGCCTGAAATTTTTTGGCGCTGAATAATTTCTCCTTCTAACGGAAGAACAGTATCCAGCTTTCCGTTTTTCCTGAACGCACGAATGCGAATCATGCTTCCGAGCGCAGCATTATAATTTGGCTTTTTGCTTCCATAAATTATTGACGCAGGCATTAAGCCAACCAAAAAATTAAGTCGTGCCCAATCGCCCGGAAAAATATCAATATTGCTCAGGCGGATGGATAAAAACAAAATCATGTAACCGCCGGAGATCATCGAGCTGATCAATTCGCGGTTGCCGATTACCGGACCATAAATAAAGGAGAGGCACACATATTCAAATACAAAAACAAACACTAATGCGGCCGCAAGATCTGAAGCAAGCCGTGCAGTGTTAAGCTGAACATTTTGATTTAATGACGCAGGATTATTCAACGCATTATTTATAAATGAAGCATACACTTGTACGGCAACAAGCAAACAAAGGAAAGTCATGATCCAATAATCTGAAGCAGCATCATTGAGCAGCCAGAAATCATAAAATCCGTGAGCGAATGCGGCGATGAAGAAAAATGCAATAAAGAAAAGCAGGGAATTTTTCCTGTATTTGAATTTCGCGAGAATTAATCCGTAGGCGATGATGGAAGAAAAGATCATGTGCACGATGGAAGCGCTAAGCGCACGCGAATGAATAATGTTCAGGCTTCCATCACGGAAATACATGAAGTTTTCTACGAACGCAAACCCGAGCGCTGATAAAGATGCATACATGATACAATCGATCGGTTCTTTCACCAGTTTTGTAAATCGCAGGATGAGAAGGAATGGAATTATTTTCACCAGCTCTTCAATCACGCCGATTCCGAAAACACAATACAATGCATCATTTAAAATTTTACCGTTAAGCTCAAAGTGCAATGCGTATTGATAAAAATCATAAAGCAACCAAACAGGAAAAACAAAAGCGGCTGAAATCAAAAGCATCGCGATAACACCGAATGCATTTTTTTTGCGGTGAATATTCACACGAAGCAAATACATGATCCACGTCAGCAGGATTAAAAATGCGCCGGCAAATCCTACCAGGTTTGTATTCCTGAAAAGCTCAGAGAAAAGATCTTTGAAATAAGCAGGGACATCTTTGTTGCGGATGTATGTTGCCTTCCGGAATTCATAAGGAATATGATCATGGCTTGCAGGATTATAAACGAGCTCTTTTAGTTGCGCATATCTTTTTTCATGATCATATATCCGCGATAAATTATAATACGCGCCTTTTTGATACCCTTTCAATTCAATTTCCTTCAGCAGGTTTTTTTTCGCTTCAACATCGCGCCCATAATAATAATTCACCATCGCGATGAAATTATTCAGGTACTTCAGCTTTTTATTTGCGACTGCTTCGAGATGATGTTCCGCTTGTGCAAAATCATCTTTTTTGTAATAATAAATTCCTAGAAAAAGATGCCCGATATCTGCATCCTTCGATTCAACAGATTCAGCGAGGGCAGAATAATGATGATAAAGAAAAGTTCCTTCGCGGTTATATTCCCTGTAGTCGGGACATTGATCCTGGAATTCATTAAAATGCATATCCACGAAATGAAAATCATCGTCGATATCCGAAGAACCTTTTTCAATCCGCGCACGATACGCCGCACTTACTAACCAGGGCTGCGTTGTTTTTTCTCCGTATTCAAGCTGCTCACTGATATTGGAAAACGAGGGATCTTTGAAAGTAAAATTGATTGTAGCGTAAGAAATGATCAGCAATAAAACTGCATAGACAATAAAGTTGCCATCATTAAAATCATAGAATTTCCTGTTTAGCTTTTTGTCTTTCGAAAATTTCTGGAACAAAAAATTGGCGAACCCGATTAAGAGAATACCAATGACTGTATAAACAAGAATAAGCATGGGGCTATAATTTCAGCCAAGATAGGAAGTCGCCGCGTGCATTCGTTATTCGTACATTCGATTCCTCATTTCGTAATAAGCAAATTGTAAACCGTAACTTTATTCTATGTTCTTCGCACGTGTTCGTCCCGCCTGGCTTTTTCTACTGCTGTTTCTTCCATTAATTGCAAGTGCAATTTTTGGTCAGCTTGCTGAGCATAATGAGGTAAAGCATATCCGTT
>JBKJMR010000219.1:0-2910 GCA_046596275.1 Bacteroidia bacterium
TGGCTCATTGACCAGGTATTTGAAATAGAACATGGTCCAGAAACAGATAACACCACTGATTACAAAAATGCATACGTTAATTATTTAATGACAATTAGGAAGGAAGGGAATTATACCATCTCTTATCGTCCGTATAATATTTCGGATTACACTGAAACCGGTTCCTGGAAATTCGGGGCGGATAAAAACAATCTTGTCTTTATCAATTCGAACGGAAATTCAAGCGCTATCGGAACTGTATGGGAGATCTACCGGTTGAAAGAGGACGAACTCTGGATGCGGACATATAATAACAATGGTGTAACCGTTGAAGTACATCTTATTCCGAACTGATGAGCGAAAGGAAACGTTACCCGACCGTGTTTGCAACCGTTGATGTTGTAATTGAGCATAACGGAAAAATTTTGCTTGGCAGAAAAGCACACCAGGAGAAATTTCGCTTCGTAGGAGGTTTTGCTGATCCTGCTTTGGATAATTCTTACGAAGATGCTGCCAAACGCGAAGCAAAGGAAGAAACTTCATTGCTTGTTACCAGGGTGAAGTACCTTGGTTCAACCCGCATTGATGATCCGCGTTACCGTGGTACGGAAGATTGCATTATCACTCATTTATTTTCTGCTGAGGAGTGGGAGGGAACGCCGGTTGCTTCGGATGATATTGCGGAGTTGAAATGGTTTGAAAGAGATGCGGTTACTGCAGAGACTTTTGTTGATGAACATCATGTGCTTTGGAACTTATTTTGCTCTGCCGGTAAGTAACGTTAACGATTAATTATTCAACAGGCAGAAAATAAGACACAAAAAAGAGGAGTCCCTAAACCCCTCTTTTTTATTGCAATCATAGCTTTCTGTTTCCCTCAGGCCCCTACTTCCGTTAGGAAACATCCAACAGGGTTAGTTGGTCACCATGATTGTTTTGCTTTGCACTTCTTTCTTTGCATTTACAACTCTTACGATATAAGCTCCTGCGGCAGGAACTTCAAGTTCAATTTTAGCTTCTGCTGTTTCTGTGATTGAGATCAACTGTCCTGACATGCTAAGGATCATAACGCTCATCATCTGTGGTTCATTTTGTGCCACCATAATTCTTAATGGTGTTTCTGTGGTAAACATTTCAAAAGAGATGTGCGGCTTTCCAAGAGCAGAATCAGAAACACTTGTGATCGATGTATTATTGTTGTTGTTATAATAGATTGTCTGGTTAAAGCTGTTTGATACTGTCATGCCTTGTGAAACATAAACTGAATCAAAGTTTGTTGCTGAACATCCTGACAAACTAGTTAATGTTAATGTCACTTCATATGTTCCGGGAATTGAATACTGGTGTGAAGTGCTTGGTGTTGCATCGCCATATCCATCACCGAAATCCCATGAGTAAGTCATCGTTGAGAATGTAAGCGGGGAAACATCGTAGTAGTTTACTACATCATCTGTTGTTACGATGTTGTTATCCATTGAGAAATCTACCATGATCTGTGCTTCGCTGGTCATAACAAGAACTGTAGAATCAATGTTGACAGAATTTACTGAAGTGATTACTGTATATGTTCCTGCGCCAAGGTTAGAGAGTGTTGTATCGGCCTGGAAAATTGAATCGCTGGAAAACAAATTTGCGTTTTTATATACGGTAAGGTTCCATGCAGTGCAATTAGGATTGTGAACTGTTAGTGCACCGTCGAATGATCCGAAACATGTTTCGTCTGTATATTCCACCGGGATTGAAGCAGGCCCAGTGTGCAAATAGAAATCAGCTACGTAATTAAGGTTCGCAGGGATTTCAATCTTCGCTGTATCATTCATGAAATAATATTTATAACCTGTAGAGATCTGCTCGATATACGCGTAGGTCGGACGGTTTGTTGAATCGGTTGTATTTCCGAAAGCAGACGCTAACACTTTAATAGTAGAAGGAAACTTGCTGAGGAATCCCATCTGGATTCTTTTGTATCCACCTAAATCAGGGCGGGAATCCTGTGATGTTAAAATATCTTGATTGCTGCTCAGGCTGAAAGGATAAACATCATCTCCAGGGTTGCTGATTGAATATTGGTTTCCCATATCGTTAGCATCAAGCCCATCAGTACCGCTTAAAGAGAAAGCGTAAGTCATGGAAAAGGTTTGCTGAACAGTAACGTTTGAGTTTTCTGTTACGCTAAGCTTTAGGTATTGGGTTACCTGTGCTGCGAAAGCGTTTCCTGTAAGAAGGACTGCAGCTGTTATCGAAAGTAGATTTTTGCGTGTCATGGTAATGTGGGTATTGGGATTCGGGTTATGTGTTTTATTACACGACAAACATACAGGGGTTATAAGGGGAGGTGAAACCGATTTGGGCGGCTTGCTTTCGTGTGTAAGAAAATGCGGGTTTTTGTTAAAGGGGAGAATTTGTGCTTTTGACGGGGCTGTGTGGAAATCATCTGACGGGTTTGCGAAACCTGTCTAATGATTCTTTTCATTGCAGTGGCAAAAGCATCAGGTGTGTTTGTGAAATGCGGCGCATGATTGCCTGTTCTTTTCATCAGGCGGGTTTGCGAAACCCGCCTAATGACTTTCTTTTCATTGCAGTAGCAAAAGCATCAAGCTGATTTGTGAAGAGCGGCAAATGATTGCCTGGTCTTATCAGACGGGTTGCGTCAATAAACTACTTCCACACTTTCCAACGCCGTCTCAGCTCCCGATTTCATCACCGCTTTCACTTTATACATATAGGTATTCCCGGGATAAAGCTCTTTATCAATAATTGTAACTGATTTTCCGTCAACTGTTTTCCAGGTGCGGAATTTCTCTCCCTTTTTCGATTTGTAAATCACATAACGATCTACTTCCTGTGCGGGTGCATTCCATGAAAGTGTGATCGTGCGTTTTTCGAAATCGGAGATTGCTGCAATATGTTTTAATGCGGGCTAAATGCGCG
>JBKJMR010000254.1:0-3233 GCA_046596275.1 Bacteroidia bacterium
GGTGTCCATGACATACCCAAAACTGACACAAGAGGATTTGCTTCATTTGCAAGATCGGGCGTTAGCTGGTTGGTGCTATAAGCGTCATAACTTCTTGACAGTAATATCCAGATTGTCGTAATAGTGAACTTAGTTACTTTTGTCATTGGGTTATTTTTAGGTTTTTATTATTGTTGCTGTCGCTAAAAATAGGAGCTAATCCATTGACAAGCTTAATTATATTTCCCAAAATATTCTTATGGCTGAATAGGCATGATGGACGGCATCAGTTGATGATCAAAATAAATATTACTTCAACCCTACCAAAAACGCCATCACATCCACCCCATCCGCATAATCCGCCGGACCCGTATTTTGCGAATTACCGAATGCAACAGCGCCTTCAATAATTCCTTTTGAGCTGATCACACATTGAATTTGTTCACTATCAACTTTGAGCTTATTCCTGATCAGGTCTAACGAATTATATTTTTCATAAAACAAAACACCCGGAGGCGAAGCGAGTCCTGCATCTTCTTTGAGCAGAATAAAATTATTGTCAAGCAGCGGAATAGAGCTCAGCAGGTAAAGTGTTTTATGATAATCGTAATTATTCATGTACTTGTTATTCGCAAGCATTTCTGTGCCCCATTTATAAATCGCTTCGAAAAACGAATTGAAATTATAATTCTCCGGCACAAAAAGTTTCGTCACATTCCTGCAGCCTAATCCGAAATAGCGGAAAAGATCTTCGCCGAATGCTTCCAGCTCTTCTTTGGTTTCACTTCCCGTAAGCACCGCAACGCCATTCCTGTTCCCACGGATGATATGCGGATACTTCGCAAAATAATGTTCAAAATATCGGGCAGAATTATTGCTTCCTGTCGCAATGATCGCATCCATGCCACGCAGCTGCCCTTCTGTAAATTCAATTTGTTCCGAAAAACGCGGCTCGATCTCAAGAAGTATTTCCGCTACCAACGGCAATAGAAATTTATCATCGGAAGAAAGTTTGCCGCAAAATTTATTCCCCGACAAAAGCACGCAGCGAAAATCATCAAAACCCACAAGCGGAATATTGCCCGCAAGTATCACCGCAGTCTTTTTCGGAGCTTCAATTTCCTTTATCGAATAATTGTCCAGCCAATTTTCCATCACCTCTTTTTGAAGTCCGGTCGCTAAAGTTTGCAAGCGGTGACGAATATTATCTTCCGAATACCATCCATTGCGATGATGCAGATCCGGCAGCAGCAGCTCCAGCTTTTTTCCCGCTTGCGTTTTTGATGATGCGCTTAACAATGCTGTAAGCTCATCTCCCAGCTTTACAAATGCGTTTACCCGTTCAGTTAGATTCATTCTAAATTATTTCTTCTGCTTATTGAAGTTTGATTTTATTTTAAATTTGTATTCCCCAAAATTACTAAGAAGGGTTTAGCTATGGCAATTAAAATCACAGACGAATGTATCAATTGCGGCGCATGTGAGCCGGAATGTCCGAATAATGCAATTTATGAAGGCGGTTCTGAATGGCGTTTTGCCGATGGAACAACCGTAAAAGGAGTATTTACTTCTAAAAGCGGAATCACTGCTGAGGCAGAAGCAGCAAACGAGCCTGTAAGCATGGATTTGTATTACATCGTATCTGACAAATGCACAGAATGCGTAGGATTCCACGACGAACCACAATGCGCGGCTGTTTGCCCTGTTGATTGTTGCGTGGATGATGAAAACTGGCGCGAATCAAAAGAAGAATTGCTTGCCAAAAAAGCGGCATTGCATAATTGAGGAGAAGAATCCCAATAATAAAATTCCAAATCCCAAATTCTCTAACAGGAATTTGGGATTTTTTGTTTCGGGTTTGGGATTTAGGATTTGGAATCACTACTGTCCAGAATAAATTAAATTGGATTCAGCAATATTAAATGAAAGTGCCGGCCTTAGCGGGTTTGCCGTTAAGAATTCAGCAGAAAAAATCTGCGTGGGCCCTTTGTGCGGAAGAAAACCACGAAGCCTGGGCGGGCCTTGTGTGGGAGCGCGGCTTGGTTTTCGCTCGATTTTTTCTGCTGAATTTATGCAAACCCGCGTCAGATGGCGATTCTTTTGCTTCTTTTCTACTAAAGAAAAGAAGAGAGAAATAATCGGGGATGCGGCAAATTCCCTTCCGGAAAAATATCCCGGACAATGGTTTTATTTATTCATAAATCTTACTTGATATGAAGTTCACTTTACATCTTACGTGCTTGCTGCTCGTTCTTTTTTCTGTCAACAGGCTGCATGCACAATTGTCTCAACACATTTATTTCGATGGAACAAAAAAGTTAAACGGCGAAGCTGCTATTCCTAAAATCGCGGTCAAAAAGAAAGCCGGCGTATTGATCATACCGGCATGGAAAGGAATTGATGACAACTCCCGTCATTCCGCAGAAGCATTAACAGCGCTCGGTTATTACACATTCATCGCGGATATTTACGGTGAAGGCAATTATCCCACAAATTCAAAAGAAGCTGCGACGCAGGCAGGCTATTATAAAAAGAATGTAAAAGATTACCAGCGTCGCATTCAGCTTGCGTTGAACCAGCTCATCAAATCAGGTGCTGATTCTTCGAAGATCGTTGTGATCGGTTATTGTTTCGGTGGAACAGGAGCGCTTGAGGCAGCGCGCGCAGGACTACCGGTGCAGGGTGTAGTATCTTTTCACGGTGGGTTGTCTCGCGATACAACGCGTAGCATTCAGCCTATTGCTGCAAAAGTGTTGGTATTGCATGGTGCCGACGATCCGAATGTTCCGCAGAAAGATATTCTTGCATTCCAAAATGAGATGCGTGCTGCGAAAGCGGATTGGCAAATGGTCTATTATGCAAATGCAGTACACTCTTTTACAGATCCGGCTGCGGGAAATGATAATTCAAAAGGTGCTGCATATAATGCACTGGCTGCACAACGTTCATGGCTGGCCCTGCTGGATTTCCTGGATGAAACAGTAGGCACAGAAGACAAATGATTTTTCTGCCTGACATTAGAATTGCTTTCCACTAAAGCAGCATTACTTTTTTAGACAACGTATTGAAGTGAATTACATTTCGGCCAAGGCTTAATGCATAACATACAATATCAGCTGTGCTACCTAAGTGTTTTGATGCGTGTCCGTCCCAGACTGCAAGTACCATATCACATAATTCCGCTACTTTTTTCCCGGCTTCATAAAAAGCTTTTTCAGAAGGACATGGAAATGGCATTTCAATAATAGCAGTGG
>JBKJMR010000491.1:0-4917 GCA_046596275.1 Bacteroidia bacterium
ATGAAAATGGCTGGCTTTTTCTAAAAAGTTACGTCTTCCAGGCAATTGTAATTGCGGTAATCGGAATTGTATTTTACGGAAGCACAGTAAAAAATCAATATGCGCTTGATGATGATATTATCATGAAGCAGAATATGTACGTGCAGAAGGGTGTTTCCGGTATTGGTGAAATCCTGGTGAATGATGCATACAAAAGTTACTACGAAAGCATGGGCGTGGAGCAGCAGCTTTCCGGTGGTCGTTATCGTCCGCTTTCTATTGTCACTTTCGCGATCGAACAACAAATTTGTGGTGAAACGTATGGCGATCGATATACAGAAGTGCGCGATTCTCTTTTTGATATGCAAAAGAAGGGCATTAATGATTTCGTTACTAACAGGCTTACGGTTGAAAAAAACGAGCTTGATAAAAAAATAAAAGAAACCAATTTCAAAGTCGCAGGTGTGCGACATTTTATGCAGGTCATCTGGTTCATTCTTGCCTTGCTTGTTTTACTCTGGCTTTTCCGCGAACATATTTTCCGGTCCAATGCAGACATTGCTTTCCTTACAGTTTTGCTTTTTGCTATTCACCCGATCCACACGGAAGTTGTTGCCAATGTAAAATCACGTGATGAGATCTTCTCCATTCTATTTATCGGCCTCACCTTTATTTTCTTTTTCCGTTACGATCTGAAGAAGAAAAGAAAAGATATTCTATGGGCAATGGCCAGCTTTTTCCTTGCGTTTCTCTCAAAAGAATATGCCATCGCGATGGTCGTTTTGATTCCCGCCGCGCTGATGATCTTTCACAAACGCAAGTTGAAAGATTTATATTACCTCCTTGTTCCGATCGGCACTGTTGTCGTGTTATACGGACTCATTCACATTGGAGCAATCGGGAAAACCGCACCGATCGACAAAACCAAACAAGATCCGCTGAACGATCCGTATCTCTACTCATCACCTCTTCAAACCTTCTTATCAAAAATAAATCGCCTGGATGATTATCTCTTTTTGTTGGTTTATCCATGGCCACTTGTTTCTGATTATTCTTACCAGCATTTCCCTTATTCTGACATCACTGATCCGATGGTTTGGATTTCCCTGTTCATTCACATCGGACTGGTGATCCTGCTTTTCCGTCTTTGGAAAAAAAGACACCCGCTTTCATTTGCCCTTTTACTTTACCTCGCATTTTTTGCTTTGGTGTGCAATATTTTCTTCGACATCGGAGCAACAATGGGCGAACGTCTGATTTTCCATTCTTCACTCGGCTTCTGCATGGCAATCGCATGGCTTGCGGTGAAAGGTCTTGAAAGAATCGCGCAGGCTCAACGTTACATTCTTACCGGGGTATTTCTTTTGCTTTGCATTCCTGCATTTATGATCACACAAAAAAGAAATGCAGACTGGCAAAATGATTATGAGCTCTTCACTGCCGATGTGATAACGCATCCGAACAGCGCACTTACCAATGGAAATGCAGGCGCCCGTTATATGGACCGCGGACTTTATTACCTCGGTCGCGATACAATTATCGGCAAGGATACGATTCAGAAATATGGTCGTGACACAGTGAAAGTTCATCGCTATGCAGATACTGCGCTTGTTTATCTTTTAAAAGCAACCAAACTTCACAAGAAATATGTGAACGGATATTTGAACCTTGGCTTGTGCTATTATTACACTGATCGCTACGAAGAAGCTGCAGAAGCGTGGGGAGGTGCATACAGGTATTTCCCATCCAACAATATCCTGTTAAGCTATCAGCAAATGTTTGTTGGTCGCGCGAACAATATGGCGGCGGCAAAAGATTACGCAGGTGCAGCACGGTTTTATAAATGCGCAGTCACCGCCGTTCCTAACGATGCAAAAGCGTGGGCGGATTATGGCGGTGCAAGTTTTATGGCGCAGGATTTTACTACTGCTAAATTGGCTTTCGACAAAGCAAGTCAGCTGAAACCTGATATGCAAAAATCATTGCAGAATGGTTATAACGCAGCATTCCAAAACGAAACAGCATTGCTTGAATGGCAGCAGGATTCATCGAATGTTCCGAAGAATATTAAGCTTGCAACTTTTTACATCGGCACACCTGCATTCCAGCCAACATCACGCCGTTTACTGAAAAAAGTATTGGTGCTTGATCCGGGAAATGCACGTGCGGAAAAATTACTTGACAGCTTAAATGGCCTGGAAGAAAAACAAAAATTGCAGGCTGCAGGAATAAAATAATTTATAAAAAAACTTTTTACAATGGTGATCGCAGTACATGGTGGAGCAGGAGTAATTCTTCCGGAACAATTAACACCGGAATTGGAAAAAACATATCGCGCTGCTTTGGAAGCTGCGTTGAAAGCAGGATATGCAGTAATGCAATCAAACGGTTCTTCGCTTGAAGCCGTTCAGGCAGCAGTGCTCATTTTGGAAGACGAACCTTTATTCAATGCAGGACGCGGTTCCGTATTGACGCACGAAGGAAAGTTCGAAATGGATGCTGCGATCATGGACGGTGCAACACGACGTGCGGGAGCTGTAACTGCAATTCACGGCGTAAAAAATCCCGTTATGCTTGCGCGCATGGTGATGGAAAATTCTGATCACGTAATGCTCTCTGGAAAAGGCGCAGAAGATTTTGCAAGATCAAATAGAATGATCTTTAAGAATGAAGAATATTTTTTAACCGAACATCGTCGCCAGCAATGGTTGTCAGTAAAAGATTCTTCTGTCACGCTGCTTGATCATATTTCAGGGAAAGAAAAAAAGTACGGAACAGTCGGCGCGGTGGCGATTGATTCAAAAGGAAATTTAGCAGCAGCAACTTCTACCGGCGGAATGACAAACAAACGCTGGGGCAGAGTAGGAGATACGCCGATCATCGGTGCAGGGACTTTTGCAGATGATACAGTTGCGGTTTCGTGCACAGGACATGGAGAGTTTTATATTCGTCGTGTTGTTGCGCATGAAATTTCTGCGTTGATGCGTTACAAAGGTTTGAATTTGCAGGATGCGTGCGACGAAGTTGTGTTCAATCAACTGGCGCCGGATGGTGGTGAAGGCGGATTGATCGCGATCGATAAACATGGCAATGCAACACTTTCTTTCAATACACCCGGAATGTACAGAGGTGTGATTGATAAGGATGGCAATTGTACTGTTGGGATATTTAAAAGCGTTTAAATGTTTTTCCATTCCTGACAACTTAATGTTAATAAAAGCATAATTAAGTTGTAACATCCGGTATTGTCAAAGCGTTACATTTGCAAAGACTCCCCTAAGCTATGACATTCAGAGAAGACCTTCTTAAGAAATACTTTGTCAAGGCCGAAATCGGCGGCACAGTTTCCATCAATGATCTTCGCGATCGCGAGTTCAATGGTGAATCACTTTCGTCCGAAGAAAAAGTAGCCCTTGCAAATTTTGATCGCTACCGCATCGATATTTTGAATGCACAAACAACCGACATGACTTTTCACGAAAGCTATCGCCAGCTACAAGTGATGGCGAATCTGGCAGACTGGAAAGACTTCATGGATTTGGGGCAATTCGGAAAAGGGTAATCAGTAGTGTTATATAGAGTAGAAAAGGGCCATTTGTTTTTGCAAGTGGCTTTTTTATTTTCCTTTGTTTGTTCGGGCGCAGTGGAGAACCAATAGGGCAAACATTTCAATGTATGAGAAGATCTCACTCACACGCCTTGCACGAATATTTTCTCTAAGTGGGAAATATTCTTGCAAGGCGTTCCCGACTTCGCTCGAACAAACAAAATAAAAAAACCGATCAGTTTCCGAATCGGCCCTTTTTTAAATCGTACATCGAATCTGCCGCGGCGGACGTATTTCCTTTTATTTTTTGTTCTGGTTATTTTTTGTTCTGGGAGGATAAGCGTAAAAGTGTCTTTACTAATTATTTGTAATATCCTTACGATGCCCCACCTTTTTTGCGTTTTTCTCTACTTTTTTTATAACGCTATCCAATGAAACCCTCTTTTCATCCTTCCTTGTCATGTAGCTTAAATAGTCACAAAAATCTTCCCACAGTTCAGCGTTCGTCCGTAAGTCGATCTGAACTGCAATTTTTTTGTTTTTATTGTCGGTAACAAAATTTACACCTTTCATGTCTTGCGAATTTATTTTATTAAAGTTAAAGAATTAGCATCAATTCTGATGATAAAAAAAACCGATCAGTTTCCCAATCGGCCCTTTCCTTAAATCGTACATCGTAAATCGTACATCCTTTTCTAATGATGATGTCCGCCCGGTCCATGGACGTGGCCATGATCGAGCTCTTCTTTTGTCGCTTCGCGTGTGTCAATTACTTCTCCTGCGAAATGCAATTCTTTTCCAGCAAGCGGATGATTAAAATCCATGCGGATATTGGTGAGGGATACTTCAATCACTTTGCCCCAGAGACGGTGACCTTCTGAATCTACCATCGGAACATTTTTTCCAACAGCGATGGTTTCTGAATCCAGCTTGCCGTCCTCACCAAGAAAATTTTCGATTGGCAGAGTTACAATATGATCGAGCTGGTATTCGCCGTAACCTTCTTCAGCAGAAACACGGAAATCGAATTTATCCCCGACATTTTTTCCCGAAAGATTTTTTTCAAATTCAGGAAGCAATTGTCCGCCGCCGAATAAAAAAACGAAAGGCTCTTCTACAGAAGTTTTTTCTATGGTAATTTCTTCACCGCCGTTTTCACCGGCAACTGTGAGATGATAATTTACCGAGACTACAGAATTGTTAGCAATGCTCATTGTAAAGTATAGGTTTTAAAATTAGTATTTTGCAAAGGTAGTTGGTATTGGGTATGGAGTATTGGGTATTGAGATAATATTTTGACATAAATCCCTGTTTTTTGCGGTTTTACTACCATTATTCGCGACATTTTTTTGTACTCATTACCCAACACGCATTACTCAATACTTTTTCTC
>JBKJMR010000632.1:0-2709 GCA_046596275.1 Bacteroidia bacterium
TGGAGTAGTGCCGACGAATGGTGTCCATGAATATGAATACGGTGCATTACCACCCGAAACTGTGATCGAAGCGGTTCCATCATTCATCCCGAAACAGGTAATATTAGTTGAAGCCGAAATGTTGGACATTCCGCTTGTATTAATGATCGTCGCAGTATCTGTAAGTGTGCAACCGTTTGAATCGGTAACTAAAACGGTATACGTTCCGACGGTAAGATTAATATCAGTAGCAGAATTTCCTCCCGAAGACCACAAGTAGGTATACGGACCTGTTCCACCGAATACATTTACAGTTGCGCTACCCGACGCAGCACAACCTATATCGATAGTTGTCATTGTGCTTGTTAATGGAGCCGGTTCTGTAATTGTAATCGATTCTGTCAATGCACAACCATTAGCATCTGTTACTGTGAGGGAATAGCTTCCGGGTGCGAGTCCTGTTTCTGTTGCAGCAGTTCCTCCGGAGGTCCATGAATAATTATAAGTCGGCGCACCACCTGTTACTGTTGCTGTTGAGCTTCCGTTTGCCTGACCGTTACACGCCACATTCGTGACAGCCATTGTAATGGTCATTCCCTGCGGTTCTGTAATTGTAAATACGCTCAGGTAAACGCAACCTGCTGCGTCTGTTGTTGTAGCGGTGTAAGTTCCTGCAACAAGTCCGCTTGCTGTCGGACCGGTTCCTCCGCTGGGCGCCCAGCTATAGGAGTACGGTCCTGTTCCACCCGCAGGGGTAACTGTTGCGGAACCATTATTTCCCTGGAAGCAGCTCACATTTGTTTGTGCCGAAGCAGCAGTTAAATTTCCTGTATTACCAACTGTGATGGTTGTGGTTTGTGTCATACATCCGCCAGTGATAGATACAGTGTAAATGCCGGCACATAAATTCGTAGCGGTTTGTGAAGTTTGACCGCTTGGATTCCAGCTATACGTATACGTTCCTGCGGGAGATGGAATTGCTGTTGCTGTTCCTGTGCAGCCCGGGCAGGTGGATGGTGTTGAAGAAGTAGCAACCGATGCAACAGGATTTATCAGTGGACAAGTTGCGCAGCTTGTTGTCTGATAATACATCCCTGCAACACAAAGATTAAAACAGTCTCCACCGGTATTCAGATTGAAATTGGACGTGGTTTGTGCTACAGCAACTGTAGTAGCTGTCTGCACATAATTCCACCAGTCCCATGCAAATCCGGCTGGCGTTCCATTCATCGTAAGTGAGGTAACAGGAAACTGAATATCTCCAACACAACAGAAAGCCTGTGCATTTGTTGTAGGTCCGCAAACCGCAGGATAATTCATATTGTAATTCGCCACACCGCCGTTTATGACGATTGCACCATCATCAATGACTAACGTTCCCTGGTAAGTAGCGAGCTTATCGCTGTAAATAATAATGAGCGTTGCACCATCCATATCTTCACCGGGCGTTGTTGTGCTGGTAAATAATCCGCTGATGTCGTATGTTCCGTTTCCATTAATAACGGAAGTAACATCCGCGCGGTAAGTGACGGAACCTGCATAACCCCAGCATTTGTCAGGACCTGTTCCAACAACTGTCATAGGGAAATTTTGCGCCGGACCGGTTGGTGGCTGGATGGTTGCAGTTTGAGGTGCGCCTGTTCCGGATCCTTCCACCCAGAGATAGGCTTTTTCAATAGAATCGCAGGTTTGTAAACCGTTAACGACAAAAGGAGCAGGTTGCGGAACTCCTGCCGGGGTAAAACGCTGCCCGATTCGATTGGATACCTGTAGAAAGTTTAGTCCGCATTTCGATTCGGTGTAAATATTCCCGAGCGTACCTGTTCCATCCTGCGGAGTATTAGGCGTAGTTGCCATGACTCTATTTGTATTAGGATAACCACATGCACCCGGAACACCAGGAGCAGTAGCCTGGGCCAAACTTTGCGTTGAGAATCCAAGAAATGTAAAAAGAGAAAACAGGAGGGTAATTTTTTTCATTGCAGAGAAAGATTATAATTTACCTGGTGGTTTTTTATAATAAGCACTATCACTGTATACTGACAGGATGGGTTAATGGTTTCGAAAATCGTATTTGCCAATGGAAAGATACAAAAAAAGCGTTCCGTTTAACACTGGGATCAACCGCCAGCCCAGGAAATCGCAGACGTTAAATGCTGCATTGATAGCTGCAACCTATTTAGAAGTAAAAAGTTGTTGTTGAAATATTAATCTTTGAATGCAATCCGGCAAACCGTTCCATTGCCAGTGTTTCCTGACAGGTTAATCGTTGCATCTATCTGTTCAACGAGCGATTGTATGATGGTCATACCCAAAGATTCCTGATTTTCCATTTTAAAATCGCCGGATAACCCCACGCCATTATCTTGTACTTCAAGGATATATTGTTCGTCCGATTTTTTAAAGCGGATAACTATTTTTCCTGCCTTAAGCCCGTTAAAAGCATGCTTGTAACAATTGCTCAATAATTCATTCAGTATTAATCCGGCGGGCACAGCTTTGGTTAACGAAAGCGGAATGTTTTCCACTTCCATATGTATTCCGATTGCTTCTGTTGTATTGCTGGGGTATGAAAGGTTTATTTCCTGTACAAGCTCAGATGCGTATGAACCGAAATCAATCTGCTCGACATTCGAATGCTGATACAATTTTTGATGGATCAATGACATGGATGAAACACGGTTACGGCTTTCGCGTAAAACATTTCTTGTGTAATCATTGTTCACCACG
>JBKJMR010000682.1:0-5805 GCA_046596275.1 Bacteroidia bacterium
CCATCCTTTTTGAGAATGAATTTGATATCTGCAACGGTGTGATCGGTGGAAATATTTTTATCATAATAAAATCCACGAACGCCCCAAACTAAGCTCAGCTGCGAAAGAATGCTGTAGTTGTCTGTGAAAACAAAAATATTCGCTTTCGGACGGTAGCTTGCAACACGTAGGGCAGTATAACCCGAATGTGTCATGGTAATGATCGCAGTTGCATCTACCTGTTTTGCAAGTTGTGTTGCAGCATAACATATATTATCGGAGAGATATCGGTCGTCCATGGCAAAAAACGGTTTACGATCGAGGTAATAAATATCGTGCTCTTCTTCTACCTGCGTAATGATTTTTGACATCGCTGCAATTACTTTCTGCGGATGACGGCCAACAGAAGTTTCACCGCTCAGCATTACCGCATCTGCGCCATCCATGACGGAATTTGCAACATCACTAACTTCAGCACGTGTCGGTGAAATGTTTGTGATCATGCTTTCCATCATCTGCGTAGCGATGATCACCGGCTTCGATGCTTCGAGACATTTTTTCACGAGCATCTTTTGCAATACCGGAACACGCTGCATCGGAACTTCCACTCCAAGATCGCCACGGGCAACCATCACCGCATCTGTTTCGCGAATGATATTGTCAATGTCAAGGATCGCTTCCGGCTTTTCAATTTTCGCAATCACTTTTGCTTTGCTGTTGCCATCCATCTTTTTAATGAGATGCTTCAGCTCAATAATATCAGCGCCTGAACGAACAAATGAAAGTCCGATCCAGTCAAACTGGTGAGACAATGCGAATTCAAGATCTTTGATGTCTTTTTCAGTAAGGCACGGCAACGACACTTTTGTATTCGGAAGATTTACTCCTTTTTTAGAGCCAAGAATTCCTCCATGCTCTACAATCGTTTTTACTTCATCTTTTCCGTTCGTCTCCGTTACACGCAACACCAATTTTCCATCATCGATCAAAACAGTTTCACCTGCTTTTACGTCTTTTGGAAATTGCTGGTAGGTCATGTACGCTTTCTGCGCGGTGCCGATCATTTTATTCGTTGTGAAAAGAAATTCTGCGCCTTCTACCAATTCAACGCCGTTATTTTCCATTTCACCAACACGCAATTTCGGTCCCTGTAAATCGCCGAGAATAGAAACATGAATTCCCATCTTGCGATTTACTTCACGAATGTTTTTTATCTGCTCTTCTACTGCAGTATAATCTCCATGCGAAAAATTTATCCGGAACACATCACATCCCGCTTTAGCCATTTCTTCCAGCATCTCCGGTGAAGAAGATGCAGGTCCGAGGGTTGCTACAATTTTTGTTCGGTTATACTGTATTCTTGTTGTTGTATTTTCTCTTGCTGACATTTTTATAATTTCAGAATAATAAATTTTCTTTTGATTTGAGCATCGTTGGATTGATCCGGTAGATCAATTGCACGAATGAAATTTCGCGGATGTTTTTCATCATCTGGTCGAGGTCATGATCGTTGAACGGACCTTTAACAATGAAAAAATAATCTGCCTGGTTCTGTTCCGGTATCAGCAATGCGATTCCCGGCTGGTTTTCAATCCCGGTGGTTTCTGTTTTATTGGCAATAAGAAAAACAGAAGTATCGTTTTCCGAATTGATCATTTTAAAAACAGGAAAATCACTCGGAGCTTCTGTTTTCTTCAATGCAATTGATAACGGATCTGTCTGCGCCATTTCATGACCGATAGCGCGATTGATAGCCCAGCAAAGGCGATATGGTTTTTCATGGCAGGAAATCCCGGCAAGGAAAAAATCATAATCGTATTCGATATCGAGACGAAACTTGGTCAAGGCTGTTTTCAATTCGCGTAAATATACGAGGTATCGCAGAATGCTCGACCTGTATTATGAAAATGTGGGATTTCGCTGTGTTAAAGAGTCTGAAGTTGGGCAAAAGATCATAAAATTTTAGCTGGCGATGCTCAACAAAATGCTTCACAGTTTTTCTTTTTTCTTCCTACATTTATTTTCCCGAACCAAAACTGAATTTACAAAAGGGTTTCGATTTGATGCTGGCACGTTCTATGCTATATTATCAGCAGAAAATATTTAATTTATAATTATGAAAAATGCATTTTACTTTTTGCTCTTGTTGTTTGTTCCCGCTTTTGTTTCCGCACAAACGGCAAAACCAAAAGCTCCGCAATATATAAAGCTCGATGCAAAAGATCCGTTGATCGGCGAATGGGAATGGGTGAAAGATCCGACAGGCTCCCCTTTTTCTCCATCATCCGGAATTGATTTTATCTACCTCCGTTTTTCCCCGAAAGATTCTTTATCCGTTGGCGCGCTTGAACAAAATGAAACGAAAGGTTTGATGGCTGCCTGTTATTTTTTAGCTTCTTCCAACGGTTCAATCCTTACCGGCGTCCTATCCGGCTGCGGCAATCCTGCCAACAACGGAAAATCATTCTCCATGCATTACGAAGTAACCGGCAACGAACTAATCATCACCGCCAAAGGAGAAAAAATCTACTACAGAAGAAAATAAAAGTATCTGGTAATTTGATAATTTAGTAACTGGGTAATTAAACGCACGAAAGTCCAAACGCACATTGAATACTTAAAATTAAAAGGTGGTACAGATAAATTCTACACCGCCTTTTAATTTTATTCTTTTCAATTTCCAAGTTACCAGATTACGAGATTACCAAATCCCCCATTGGAAGATTTACTCGGCGAAGAAGAAGTACACCACCGCCAACCATTCTTTTCTTATTCCGGGCCCGTTGCCGAGCGTTTTGCGATTTTCGTCGAGCACCGTTCCGTCGTCGGTGATTACGCCTAACTTTTCTTCTTTGGCATTGCGAACCGTTCCGTCTTCTTCGATATATCCGACGAGCACTTTTTGTTCGTTTAGAATATCTCCGTTCGGAAGCAAATAGCCGATCACAAAGTGTCCTGAATTTTCAATCGAGTTATCAATCTTGATATAACCGATTACTGACTTTGCAGAATTATAAATGATACCGCTGGTTTCCACATAAGAACTTGCAGAATCAGTTCGTACCTCAATTTTTTGTGCAGACAACGAACACACTGAAATCAGCAGCGCGGCGAATGCAAAAACCGCATACAATTTTATTTTCATAACCACTTTCCTTTACACGTTTTAGAATACAAATTTACGCTTTAATAAAGGAATGCAAGGCTATTTAACAATATGAAAATTAAAATTCGCAGTGCCAAGCGTTCCCATCAGGCGTATCCAAATCGGTAAAAGCTGTTCTGTTCCGCGTGAAGTGGAAATATCGCCCAGGTCAATGATATTTTTATCTGACCAGCCAAAACTATTGAGTAATTTTTTCACTTCTGCTTTTGCATTCGCATCGTTTCCGCTGACGAATACATTGTGATCTCCGGCAACACCGGCTGCATTCACCATTAAATTGCAATTCATCGTATTTAATGTCTTCACCACTTTTACATCCGGGAAAGCGCGCTGAATGGTTTCACCGAGTGAATCGTCGTTGCAAATGGAAAGTGTTGGTGGCATTCCTTTTGAAAAATCAAGCGCGTTTGAAATATCGAGAAGGATTTTTCCATTGATATTTTCTTCGCCTGCGAGCTTGAGCACTTCAACAGATGCTTCACCTTTTGTGCAGTTGAAAATTAGTTCACCAAAGGCTGCTGCTTCTGCAAATGTTCCGTGTGATGCATTTTGTCCTGCTGAGTTTGCCCATGTTGCAGCTTTTTCATTGGTAGTGGTGCGCGAGCCCATTTTTACTTCGTGTCCGAGTGCGGTGAGTTTTGTGCCGATGGCGTTTCCAACCATCCCGGTTCCTAGTATTGCTATTTTCATCTTGCTTTTTGTTTTAGTGAGTTGTGCTTTTGTAATTGAAGTCGGTTTTGAAATGATATTATTTTATGAGTTGCCAGGCAAAATTAGTCCGCACGGCTAAAGAGTCAAATTGTTATTCTCTATGGGTAGATAGTTTTATCAATGACGAATAAAAAAAGGCAAACCATTTTCATGATCGGCCTTCGGGGGCAATGCATTCGGGGTTAAAAAGCTGTTACAATTTTATCCTGAAATTAGTATTTGCACAATACGCTATATGCGTTATTCCTTCGAAGGATCTGAAAAGCGCAAGCCCGAAGTAATTGCAAATACGACAGGAATTCCGGGTAAAATGTTTGTGGAAATATCAAGACCTTTTCTCAATGGAAAATTATGCTCGAGCTCGCCGCCGTACCAGACAAATTTTGTTTGCCATTTATTCTTTTTTGTATCGCGGAAATATCCTTCATCGATATATCCATCCATTGTTTTCCATGATTTCCGGTAAAAGAAAAATGGACCCATCCCTACACTTCCATCACCAAACTTTCCAAGATCTTGTGTGTAACGCAAATTAAACATCGTCATGCCTGCAAACTTTCCTGCACAATCGCGAAACGCTGCCTGGTCGAGCTTGACGGAAAACCAATAGTTGAATTTATACTCAAAGCTCATTGCAAGTCCGAGGTTAAATGCAACACGATCTTTTTTTCCGATGCTGTATTTGAATAACGGACCATTAACATTTTCACCGGGATGAAATGAAATTCCCATGAGCTTTACTCCGACAAACAATTGTGCATGTGCAGCAAACAGTGTGAAAAATAAAAAGCCGGTAAGCAGAATCTTTTTTACTTGCATAAATTTCGCCAGCGAATTTACTTTGTTTCAGCGACGAAATACATTTTCAAACTTCCGTTTTTTTGCAAACGCATTTACTGTTAATGTTCCAATGTGCACGCCTTAACATGATGGCTCGGGATTTTACAATTGTGAACATTGCAACATGTTTTATTGAGCTGAAATTGAATTCCAACTTTTACAAATAACATTCCTGCCGGCGCATTCTTCATGTTGTATGCAACACCGTCGCCGGTATTTACAACCGATTTCATATCAATAAATTTTCCTGGTGCAGTTGAACCCTGCCATTGCAAACCAAGATCAAGATTCATTCCCGGCAATATACCAATCAGCATTCCTGTTCCGATTCCTCCGCTAACACCAACAGATTTATTCAACGAAGAAAATCCACAATCGTCATGATCATTAGAATGTTCGGTCATTGAAACAGAAGTGGATCGCGCACCGGCGAATATATCTACATAAGTTGTTCTGCGTTTTCCTTCCGCCGCCATTGTAAATCGCGCAAGGCCATAACCGCTCGCCTGACCATTGCTGAATGAAATATCTTTTGGTCCATGCGCAACGTCTGTAAGCACACCGGTAAGTTCTTTTTGTCCGGCGCCGCCAATATAAAATCCGGTACCCAACTGCATACCGACTTTAAAAAACGAGCTCTTCGGATTTAACTGGATCGGTGCAAAAAGAAGATTTGTTCCGCCACCCCAACCGGTGTAAGAAGCTTGCGGTGCTGAAGAATAGAACCCCGAATAATCAAGACTGATTTGCGCCTGCAATGCAGATGTGGTGATGGTGGTTGCTAATAAAATGCGTAGGAGATTTTTCATCGTGTAGGAAATTTGTTTTCTGCATAAGGAATTCATGCTATAAAAGTTACCACAATTTTTGTGCCGTGGGATATAGAATAAATGCATTTTCCTGATGAGAATACGGCAGATGTAGTATTGGATTGGAGATTTGTTTGGTTAAGTAAGGAAGGAAAAGGAGATTTTGAAGAGTGAATTTTGGTACGAGAGAAATATCTATTTTTGTCGACTAAAGAAAAAGGGGGATTAGCTCATTTGGCTAGAGCGCTTCGCTGGCAGTGAAGAGGTAATCGGTTCGACTCCGATATTCTCCACGAAAAA
>JBKJMR010000712.1:0-2586 GCA_046596275.1 Bacteroidia bacterium
GCCACCGCCGGACTTTTTACCAATACACTCAATCGCGGAATTAAATATCCCCTGAACGTTAATTCCTCTACCACTCCTGCAGTAATTGCGGTAACAAAGATCAGCCATTCATTTTCCCTGAAAATAGCAAGCATCTTCAGGAACTTGTCGCTTTCATTATGCAAATTCAAAAGCTTCAGAATAGTGCCGATGATTCCAAGCCCGATTAAAAGCGCAATAAAAATGGCAAGAACCGAAACCAGGTATTCCCAGAATTCAGTTTTTCGTTCTTCCCAAATAAGCAGCTTTTGCTTTTCAACTTTCCGCGCGTAAATAAAAACTACAAGCAGCGGTAGCCAAAATAAAACCCGCGAAGCAAAGATCACTGTAACATTTGTTTTTGTTACCCCGAATAAAAAAAACAAAAACGATCCGCCGAAAAATGCAATTGCAAAAAGTGTAACCAGTAAAAGGGTTAAGCCGAGAAGAAGTGTTGATTTTTTGGGAGCGCTATTTTCCATTCGGGAAAGATAATAAAGAAGGTAATTAGGATGTGTGAAGCGAAAAAACGTTTTAATGCTAAGTTGAATTCACTCTTCTGAAAATTTTCTCAAAAGAAAAAGCCTTTCATTTTTCAACGAAAGGCTTTTCAAAATTTCAATTTCTTTATTCAGGACGGCCAACCTGGGCTGCGGGGGCGACAATTGTGCTGTCACCATTATTAGTCGGAGTGGCGCCCGGGTTTCCTTTTGATTTTGGCTTCGGTTTGGAAGTGCCGGCTTCATCAATTGCAATTTCATTCGAAGGTGAAGGTGATGGTGTAGCACCTTGTTCCGGTTTTCTTGAATTAGTATTCGACGATTCTGCTTGTTTCGGAGCTGCCTTTTTAGCATTATTATTCCCCTTTTTTCTTGGCTTCGAAGTTCCGCTTTCATCAATAGTGATATCAGCACTTTTTGCTTTTTCCTCGTCCACTTTTTTGTTAGACTGAGTTGTATCCGCGCCTTTCGGAGCAGTTTTAACCTGTGCGCTTGCAGTACCGGCAAATGTAAGTCCGGCAGCAATGAGGAGGAGCGTTATAAAACGTTTCATAGTGGTGGTTTGTAATAAGTAAGACAAAGATAATGCCATTTAGTGAGCAGCAGGATTTACCATTTAAATAGGCTCTAAATCAATCCCGGTTAAGAAAGGTTGAAATCCGGTGCATTTTGATTTGTAATTGGCGCATTTAATGCAAAAAGAAGAGGAAACAGCCTATTTCAATAATTCCAGCGCTTCGGGAACTGAGATCTGCTGACCTTTAAAGAATGCGATCACAAATGCATCCGGGAATCCCTGTGCTTTCATCTGATCCCTGATGACAAGGATGGCTTTGTAATCGTTTGTGCTGCCATTGGTGTAACGTGTTAAACCTGCAGCTGTCTGCTCATGTTTTACACCAGCGACCTTATTTAATTTATCCATTACATCAGTTGGAACTGCATTACGGAAAACACCAAGCTGCACCCTGAATTCAATAAGCGATTTTACATTCGCGCTTTGTTGTGTGCTGTCGGATAAATTTTCTTTTTCCTGCTTCACATAAACTGCACCCGCTTTTTCAAGCGGAATACGTTTACCATTTTTATAAGCAGTAATAAATGCGCCGCCATATCCTTTCACCAACAGCTGAGCTTTAGCAGCAGCAGCCTGGTCAAAAGTGGAATACGATCCGCTCATGTATTTGTACAATCCGTCTTCTGTTTTCACAACAGACAAATCAGGGACATCGGAAAAAGTTCCTTTTGAAAGCGGACGGGAGAATGCGCCCAGCTGAACTCTGAAAACGATTTGATCGGGATTAGTAACATCACTTGTAAATCCTGTCGATCCGGTTGCGCCAACTGTTCCTGTTGATCCTACAGCACCTGTTGACCCTGTTACACCAACGGTTCCTGTTGATCCTGTTGATCCCACTATTCCTGTAGATCCTGTAGCGCCCGTCACACCAATTGGTCCATTTACAAATACATCAGTCACTTCCACATATCTTCCATCGGCTGTTTTGTAAACGAGCTTCGGATTTGAAAAGCCCTGTGCTTCTAATTGTTTTCTTCTTTTTTCCGCATCACGCAGATCATAAAAATTTCCCGCAGTGTAAATTGTTGTAGAATCAGCAAGCATTGTTCCTTTCAGATCGGGCACGCTCAATAAACGTGTTAATGCATCATTAGAAACACCTTTCGAATAATTTCCAAGTGAAACCATGTACACTTTACGTGCTGTGCCTGTTGGAACAAAATCTTTATTGGTTCTTACAATTTCTTGCTTCGCAAAAAGCGCGCCTGTTGAATCGTTGTACATATCCCAACGCATCTGGATGATGGAATCATTGAGACCAAGTCCGACTTCATCTGTAAACATTCCTGCTGTTGTTCCTAATTCAATGTCGCGATAATTCGGTGTAAGATCTTTGTCTTCATCCAGCGGACAACCTTTTAAATTTACTTCAACACCGAATGGCGTTCCTGCGCAGGAATCTTTCAGATCGATAACACCATCTTTATCGTAATCCCATTGTTCAAGCGCATAATAATCCACATCGCTGAACGGATCTTTTCCGGTTGA
>JBKJMR010000082.1:0-2796 GCA_046596275.1 Bacteroidia bacterium
GGCCTGATCATGAAAGGGATTTGGTAATCTGGTAATCTGGTAACTGGGTAATTGAGAAGGAATTTAAAGAATTAAGCGATTAAAAGTAAAAATGCCACATGAACGTAAGTTCAGTGGCATTTTTACTTTTCATTTTTTTTAATTACCCAGTTACCAGATTACCAGATTACCAAATCCCTTTCATGATCAGGCCTTGGATTACCAGATTTTCACTCTTACCGAGTCGGCTCTCCACATTTTGTCGCCTTCTTTTACACCGAATGCTTCGTAGAATTCGGGGGTGTTGGAGAAAGGTCCGTTGACGCGCCATTTTGCTGGAGCGTGGACGTCGGTCATTAATCGTTTTGCAAGCTCTTTTTCGGTTTGTTGTGTCATCCATCCTAATGCGTAACCCATGAAGTAACGTTGCATTGGCGTATAACCGGCGATCTTTTCTCCTTTTTTGTATTGCTCTGTTAATTTGAATGCATCAATCCCTAAAAGCACGCCGCCATAATCAGCGATGTTTTCTCCTAAAGAAGCTTGTCCGTTAATGTGTTTTCCCGGAAGCGGCTCAAACTCGTTGAACTGGCGCACCATCATAAAAGAACGCGCTTCAAATTTTGCAGAGTCTTCCGATGTCCACCAGCTGACTAAATTTCCTGCGGCATCATAATTTCTTCCTTCATCATCAAATCCGTGCGTGATCTCGTGACCGATTGTTGATGCTGCTGCATAACCATAAACAACTGCATCATCAATCAGGGAATCAGGGAAACCGGGAATGGTGAAAATTGCTGCGGGTAAAACAATCTCGTTATTCGAAGGATTGTAATACGCATTATACGTTTGCGGCGTCATATCCCATTCGGTGCGATCAACAGGCTTTCCGTATTTCGAAACCATATCATCGAAATGCCAGCGGGAGGAATTCATCATGTTTTCACAATAAGAATTTCTGCCGATTTCAAGCTTCGAATAATCTTTCCATTTATCAGGGTAACCCACTTTCTTCGACATTTTCGACAGCTTATCAAGTGCTTTCTCTTTTGTCGGCTCGCTCATCCAATCCAACTTTTTAATGCGTGCTGCATAAGCAGTGCGGATATCTTCCACCATTTTATTGTAACGCTCTTTTGTTTTTTCAGGAAAATATTCTTTCACAAATAATTTTCCGAGCACCATTCCCATTGCTCTTTCTTCCGAATCCAAAACACGTTTCCATCTCGGGCGTTGTGCTTTTGCGCCGGAAAGTTTTTTGGAGAAGAAATCAAAATCTTCATTGTCAATTTCTGAAGAAAGATAAGATGCATAAGCGCTTACCAAATGAAAATGCATGTAATCTTTCAACGTATTAATATCCGTTGCTTTTAATAATTTCTCGAGATTGGCTAAAAATTCAGGCTGACCAACAATTACAGAATCAATTTTTGTAACGCCGTGAGTTTTTGCCAATTCGCGCCAGTTGATTGAAGGTGTAAGCACACTTGTAGCAGCGTCAATCGACATCTTATTATAATTCAAATATGGATTACGCTGATCTTCGAGCGTACGTGATTTTGAAGCGAGCCCGGTTTCAAAAGCAATGATTGCATCAGCACGCTTTTCATAATCGGTTGTTGTAGCTTTAACATCGCCATCAATGATCGTAAGCATTTCAACAAGATGTTTCCTGTATTCCTGGCGAATGTTCATCGTAGAAGAATCTGCATTGAAATAATAATCGCGATCAGGTAAACCCAATCCGCCCTGCCAGATCTGCATCGCCATCACCGAACTGTTCTTCGGATCCTGCCCGATGTACATGCCGGCGTAGAAAAATCCGCATTGAAGCGGCTCCATCACAATCATCGTTTGCACAATGTCTTTCACATCTTTGCAATCGCTGATCATTTTCAATTCTTTCGTTAAAGGATCGAGGCCCGATTTATCCGCATTTGCAGAATCCATTCCTGTCGCCCAGAAATCGCCGATCTTTTGCGTGTCGGTTCCCTTTTTCGCGTTTGCCTGCGCCGCCTCCTCATTGATCTTGCGCAGATTTTTATACACCTCTTCATTCACCATCTTCCCTATTCCCCAATTGGTTTCAGAACCGGGGATCGGATTATTCTTGAACCATTGTCCGTTTACAAACTGGAAAAAATCGTCTTTCGGGTTTACGGTTGTATCAATATTATCAGCAAAAACATCCTTGCCTGCATTGACAGGTGTTGACGGCTCGATGCAAAAAGAAAATAAGGTCGCAGCTGCGAGGAAGAGAAAACTATACTTCATGGATTTCATATAGGAAGGTTAGGTTACGCAAGATAAAACGATTTCCCATTGAAAGGCAATTTTATATTCACCCTATTTGCCATTCAAAAGGCCTATTCGCCATTAATGGAAAAACGCACAGGTATTTTCCCTGCCCTTCATTTTATTTGGAAATAGCATGTGCTAAACTTCCTTTTCAAATACAATAACAACCTGCACTTTTTTCTCTCCTTTTTTAAAATGCCTTCCCTTCTTTGTAATAATAACCTTGTTCTTTTTTTGTTTCACTGCAGAATTGTTCGCCTGGATGCTTTTGATTTTCCTATCTGACGTTATTGTAATGACAGATGTCCAGCATGGATAATTATCTGTTATTCCAAACGGCGCACCATTCCCATCTGTAAAGCACAATGTGTCTTGCGAATAATGGAATTGGAAATAGTTTTTATTAAAATCAGAATAAATATAATTACCAAGTGAATCAATGGTTTTAATATTGAATGTTACATGGGCACTGTCTTTCGTCCATGAAAGATCAGTGATTTGCCCGCTTTTGAAAAAAGT
>JBKJMR010000306.1:0-3498 GCA_046596275.1 Bacteroidia bacterium
TCGGTCGGTATAAAGGATCAAGGCAGAGAAATGTGTGATCAGGGGATTTGGCAGATGATTTAAAAAGAGGAATAATCGCTTAATTTTTAAATTCGGTTACTTATGGTGTACATTTGTAAGGTAATGACAGAAATAGTATGCCCGTCCTGCAGTGCAACAATTCAGCTGAGCAAGATTGAGCTTGAGCAGGATGATCATATTTGCAATTGCGGCTACCTGGTTTTTCTTGATGAAACCCAAATCACTACGCTGAGAATTGTAGCGAGCAATGATTTAAAGAAGTGTTCGTAGGTGGGAATTGGGAAAATTAGAAATAGGAAATTAGGAAATTAGGAATTAGGGAAAATCTTGAATTTCGAATCTTGAATTTCGAATCTTGAATCTTGAATTTCGAATTTTGAATAATTAAGCCTTATTTATTATCTCAATATCTAAAACAAAATCACCATTCGGCATTACGGATACAATAACATCATCGCCGGGTTTTACTTTTTCAGCTTGTATTGCATCTAATTTTACTTTTTGATTTACGAGGGTAATTATTTTTCCTTCTTTCGCCTGGATCTTTCCTTTGATCACTTTTTTCTGCCACGCGTTAATGGCTTTTCTGTGACGTAATAATACATTCACAAATAAACGTGCGGGAAGAATAGTCAGGAAAACAAGAATCACATTTAACCAGCTCCGGAGTTCGGGCTTATCACCCAAACCTATCTTTTCGTAATTCAGATTTATATATGCAACAAGACATCCGAACACAACAAAAGGAATGAGGAACATGGTAATGCCACGCACCATTTTCTTTTGTGATAAAACTGCGATACGGTCTTTTTCTTCCTGTGATAAATTGACAAGCTGGATTGGCGGTTGAATCATTTCCTGAATTTTCCCTAAAAATACACAAACAAAACAAAATCATTCACAACGCTTACAGTTTGGAAATTGTTGAATCGAATCTTCAAATGTTCAAATCTTCAAATATTCCATGCCGATTAATCCTTAATTTTGGATCAGAAATTCACACATGACTCCCATTACCATCGCCATTGACGGTTATTCTTCCTGCGGGAAAAGCACGATTGCGAAAGCGCTCGCCGCCAAATTGGGCTATAGCTACGTTGATACCGGTGCAATGTACAGGGCAGTTACGCTTTATTGTATGGAGCATGGACTTATCAAAGACGGTGCGTTTGATGAACATGAAGTAGTGCTTGCGCTGGAGGATATTCACCTCACATTTAAGTTCAATCCCAATACAAAATCGTCAGAGACATTTCTTAACGGTAAAAATATCGAGAAGGAAATCCGTTCTATGCGTGTTTCTTCCGTAGTAAGCCCGGTTTCAAAAATTCATGATGTGCGTGTGCATTTGGTGGCATTGCAACGTGAAATGGGAAAGAATAAAGCTGTGGTAATGGACGGAAGAGATATCGGCACAAATGTTTTTCCTGATGCCGAATTGAAAATTTTCATGACTGCAGATCCTGATGTTCGCACGCATCGCCGTTATGATGAGCTTGCTGCTAAAGGAATTAAAATTTCGTTTGAAGAAGTACGTGAAAATTTAATTTCACGTGATTATGAAGACACGCACCGCAAAGAAAATCCACTCTTAAAAGCGCAGGATGCAATTGTATTGGATAATACGGATATGACGCGCGATGAGCAGCTGGATTTTGTGATGGGTTTGATCAGGGAAAAGAATTTAATGACAGGGTAATGAATCGACTTTCTGCTAGTCATCATTTCTCTTTAAACTCCTTCCTCTCGTTCCTTCTCCCTCACGAAATACACTATTTGAATGAAGAAGTTCTGCGGCCTCAGCAGAATCTTTTACTTTAATCGCACTGCGTTCCAGCATTTCTGATTCAAAATCGGTTAATATAGTTTTCCTCAATCCGGACTTTCTCCATTCCGATGAAGTTCCGCATTCCATGAAAATGCTCCGGGCAAGTGCAAGCGCATCCAGCAATGCCTGGTTTGCACCCTGACCTTTGAATGGACTCATCGGATGAGCTGCATCTCCGATCAGCGTAATGGGCCCGGCGTTCACAAGTAATTCTAGGTCGAGTAAATCTCTGTCGTAAACAGGATAGCCAGTGATTTGCGATTCCATCGTAGTCTCTACAACCTGGGTTATCGGATCGTGCCACTGCGTTCTGTTACATGATTCTATCTTGAGGGCATGTACGCCCTGCGCACTTAAAGCCTTCGCTTCCTTTTCCGGCATTGGAAAACTTAGCTGCCACATCACAGTGTCTGAAGAATATGGCATCATGTAAATCCGCTCATTGCCATTGACCGTTTGAAACACAGTGGCAGAATCCAACAAAGGATGATTAAGCTCTTTAAGTTTCTCCAATGAACAAATACCCAAAATCACAATAAACCCTAAATAGCGTAAGGGCGTTTTCTCTTCACCAATAAGCAAGTTACGCACGCAGCTGCGAATACCATCCGCTCCAATTACTAGATCAGCCTTTGCCGTTTTCAATTCTCCGTTCACCTGGAAGTGCAGCTCCATACTTTCATCATCGCATTTCTTTACATCTGTTAACTGATGTCCCCATGCTACCTTATCACTTACTCCGAGTTGCGCCAGCAGTTCTGATCGTAATGCCTGCCGTGGAATATGTACATTCATACGCTTAGCAGCAGCTTTCGCGTCCGATTCTTTCCTCAATCGCATTCCCCATTCAACAATTATTTTTCCTGCGGTGTCAAACACGACATGTCTTGTTGATTTTATGCCTTGCTTTAAAAAGAATACGCCCAATCCTTTGATAACCTTGCTTGCCTGTTGCAACGTGAGTCCATAACCCTGCGATCGCGCAATGAAACTGGTATCGCGTTCATAAATTGTAAATGGAATTCCGCGATGCAAACATGCAACAGCTAATGCAACTCCTCCGATACCGCCCCCGATAATTGCAAGGTGCGGGAATTTTTTATCAGGTAAGGGAAAGCTTGCTGACAGAATTAATCCGGATCCGTTACAGTCGGGGCAGAAAAATTCAGCACCCTTTGGCGGCACAGGAGCTGTGCCTTCAGCATTTGTTTTTTCAAATTTTTCACGCGCGAGTTTGTAGCGGTGTTTCTCCTTCTTGCCGGACTTCCGTCTTTTTTTGCCAACTCCATTGCACTCCAGGCAAACGGTAAAGCAAGGCAATTCATTTTCTGATTTTTCCAATTTCATTATTTTGAGAGCTTACTGGTTTTGTTTCAGTACCAGACTCTCCGCTTTAACAGATTCGCATTATATTAGGAAGTAGACGTACGATCTAATTTGTAAGTTTATTTCCCTAATTCCATTTTGGTAAATTTAAAGTATATTTGTTTATAGGGAAACCTGAAGATCTGGGAACCCTAGCAGAGTTCTTTAAAGTTTGGCATCTAAAGGAGGTTTTGGTTGTCGTTATCAGTCACTTGATTATTAACTTAAAAAAAATAAATTTTATGGGAATAGGAAAAGCTGTTATCGTTCATCTCACAATTGGA
>JBKJMR010000424.1:0-12374 GCA_046596275.1 Bacteroidia bacterium
CAGATCACCTATGTACTCATGGGCTTGTCGATGCTCAATAAATACCTGCCGGCCGGTGTTAAAAGCAATTTAAGCAGCACACCGTTGAAAGACATCACAAAGAGCATCAGTCGTGGCATCGTAGCCAAGCTGAAAGACAAGGGATGGGTCGTTACGAGTCCGAACGGTACACAAAACACGGAGGCCGGTAACATGCGTCATTCAGGGTACGCATTTCCAGTGATCAAAATCGGGGAAAATATTTTCCAGCAAACGTATGCTGCTCCTAATGAATTATACATCCTTTCAGAAGCCTGGTGGAAGATCGGTTTCTTGTTTGCCGACGCTAGTGCGAACAATGCGAAATTGGTACGCATGCTTATTTCATTAAGCAATGTTCTTCCACTCGATGCAAATTTTGCGCATTGCCTGAGAGAAACCAGTTTGAGGGATATCTATCCTATAATTCAATCCCTGCTTTTCAATGAATCATTTAAGCCGGCCGATCAGCACCAGTTGTATAATCACCTGGGTCTGATGCTCGATTCCTGTCCCCGCAATCCTGCAGAGAGTGGAGTCGGAACCCTGCCTAACGGGGCTGAAAGTATTCCGGGGTGGCGCACCCCCAACAGGTGGGTGCATAATGGGGTGTCGGAGTTAAATGAAAATTCAGGTTATCGCACTGCGACATTGTTCAATGGGATCGATTATATGCTTGCTTATAATTTATACCATCTCACTTTTTTCCAGGATACAAAATACGAGCCGTACATTTCTACTGTTGCTCCGGCAATCATCCCGTTGTTTAGCCGGATTTATGATAGCCAGTACGCTCCCACAAATGTGAAAGATGCCGTTTATTACAGTGATCATCGTAACGAGGTTTTTTATCGTGGTACCGATAATAAAATGTACATCTATTACCAGGATCAGAATGAGTGGAAAGTAAAACCGATCAATGCGCAGGTCAACAATGTCGGAGACCAGGTGATGTATGATTTAGTACGAAACAAAATTTACTATCGAGGAACAGATAACAGGATGTATAATTTCTACGTGGATAGCACTGGCTGGCATCATGGTTGCCTGGCGACGAATGTGACTAACGTAACTCATGATGTTGTTTATGATTACAGTACCGGTAAAATTTATTACCGCGGGACAGATAACAGAATGTACATTTTCCACTGGGACATAAACACATGGAAGCACGGTTCGCTGATGTGGGAAGTTTCCAATGTTGCAGGTAATATTGTGATTGTCGATGGGAAAGTATTTTATCGCGGAACGGATAACAGGATGTACCAGCTTGCGATTGTGAATAATAAATGGACACATGCCCACACCCGTTTTGAGGCAAACAATATCAAGGACGGCCTGATCTATGTTAAAGGAAATCACAACAAATTTTTTTACCGTGGAATCGATCATAGAATACACACCATCTACTGGTCAAACGGCTGGCATTACGGAGCCTTGCACGCAACTGTAAATAATGCAGGAGTAAAAATTCTGCCTGACATGCTAACCGGCAAGCTGTTTTATATAAGCAACGGTAACACTTTACATAATATGTATTGGGACCAGAACCAATGGAAAGCCGGAAACCTGGATGACAAGCAGAATGGAATTCGGACCGATTTTATGATCTCGAAAAATTCGACCAGGGTCTATTACACAGGTTCGGACAATAAGCTATACTATTTTTACTGGACCGGTTCCCAATGGAAAAGTATTTGTGTGAACCATCTTTACAATAAAGTCGCTGGTTCTGTATGCACAAATAACAGTGAGGATAAGCTCTTTTTCAAAAGCACACAAAACAAGATCTGTTATGCATATTAATTTTTGTGTTGGCAATTCAGTAAATGCTTGTTAAAGAATTAGCCGTTTTTACAGAGAACAAAAAAGAATCCGTCATTACCGGCGGATTCTTTTTCCATTACTGAACTCAATTGGCTGTTGGTGAGATTTTCATCCTGCATCAATAGATAATGAGGTATTCTTGCCAAAGAAAAGTCAAGACCCTATTTACAAAATCCAAAATCAAACAAATGAAAAAGCTTTCTCTCTTTATTATGCTGGGTTTGTTCACCCAAATTTCATTCGCACAAATAGATATGGCCACTTCGCTTCAAACGATCGGAGAAGGAGTGACATATACAGAGTATTGGAATGTTGAACCTGGTGAGGGAAAAAGCATCATCAGCGGAAAAAGATATGTTGCCACCTTAAAACCAGTAAAGAACAGATTCGGGAAAATCGTTGGCTTTGATGCTATCGACAAAGAAGAAACCGGAAAAAAAAGAATCAGCTACGATTACATGTATAATAGTTTTGACAATTATACTCATCCATCTTACATGACAGCTGCTGCTAATCATGCCTATGTAATTATCAACGGAGCGATTTTTTACCTCGAACATTTCGAAAGTACAACTTCATTTGAGATTGATGGGATATGGGTTCCATCCATTCCGAAAGACAAAGCAAGCGATCCTGTTTTCAAGGGCGGAAAAATGGGCGAATTAAAATCTGTTGATCTCTTGAAATTGGTGAAAGATTATTTTGTTGCAATGAAAAAGATCCAGGATGCAAACCCATACAATGAAGCAGCTCAGGCCGAAGCTGATGCCATGAAATTCACGAAAGATTCAACACAGGTGATGTACAACCAGGTAAATGCTGATTACTGGAGCTCGCCGGAAGGACAAAAAAAATTGGGACAAATGCGTAAAGCCAAAGTAACATTGGTGAACGATACCGGCGGTGATTTTTTAATCTGTTATGGATCAGGTGTTACACAGACGCTAAAACCGGGTGAGAAAAAAGAATTTACATGCGATAATGGAAGAATTAATAAAGGAAAAATCAGGCCTAATTCCACGCAGCTCGATGATACAGGCATTACTATTTTGAATTTAGATGGAAATAATTGTGGCGTGACGATAAACGCTTCGACGCTGTAGTAATTCTATTTTATAAAATTGATTGGAAGGAACTCATCAGCAATGGTGAGTTCTTTTTTTGTCCATTCCTGAACTCAATCGTCCATTGCTCAACTATTTCCTGGGAGGGTTTTGCAACGTCTTATCATTGTATCAAATAGAAAACCATGATTAGAAAAATAATTCTCTTCGCAAGTTGCATCTGTAGCATAGCAACAATTCATGCACAAACATTTTCCTGGGCCAAAAGCCTGGGCAGTGGAAGCAACGAAGAAGGACGAGGTGTTGTAGTTGACGCCAGTGGGAATGTTTATACTACCGGTTCTTTAACCGGCTCGGGCGATTTTGATCCGGGCCCTGGTGTTGTAACATTAACATCTGCCGGTTCTACCGACGTTTACATTTCAAAACTGGATGCGCTTGGCAATTTTGTTTGGGCAATACGCATGGGAGGAACAGGACCGCAAAGCGCTTTGGCAATTGCATTGGATAATTCGGGCAATATTTATGTTACAGGGAATTTCAACAATACCATTGATTTGGATCCCGGTCCCGGTTTTGCAATGTTTACTTCACTAGGTTTCCAGGATGCTTTTGTAGCAAAATATGATCCGTCGGGAAATCATGTATGGTCGAATCGGTTTGGAAGTGCAAACCATGAAGCTGCTTCCGATATTGCCATTGATGGTTCAGGAAATGTAATCACCACTGGTGTATTCACAGGAACCACAGATTTTGACCCGGGTGCAGGTACCGCAAATCTTATAGCCGTTTCAAGCAGTGATGCCTACATATCCAAACTGGATTTAAACGGAAATTATGTCTGGGCAAAGCAGATCGTTTTGAACGGCTCCAATAGTCCAACTTCTTTAACAGCTGATGTTGCTGGAAATGTTTATATAACCGGTTATTACGAAAACGCTGTCGATTTCGACCCGGGCGCAGGAACATATACAATAACTTCTGCCGGAATGCAGGATATCTTTTTTGTAAAGTTGGATGTGAACGGCGCTTTTAGCTGGGCGGGAAGCATGGGTGGAACTGTAGCTGATTATGGTCGCTCGATTGCACTTGATGCGACCGGCAATGTTATAATCACAGGCGAATTTCAAGGCACTGCTGATCTCGATCCAACTGTAGGCGTATACAATCTAACTGCTACCGCTGTGAAGGATATTTTTGTTGCAAAATTTAATCCGGCTACGGCTAGTTTTATTTGGTCTGTCAGGATCGGCGATACAAATAATGATGTTGGTTATGGCATTACTACAGACGCAAATAATAACATATATGTGACCGGTGATTTTATCGGCACTGTTGATTTTGACCCCGGCGCAGGAAGCGTTTTAATTTCATCTAACGGAAATCAAAGAGATTGTTTTATCCTCAAACTTGATGCCTCCGGAAATTATATCTGGGCAGGGGCATTTGGTTCTGCTTTCTTAGGTGATGCTTCCTTTTCTATTTATGTCGATGCCTCCACTACTATTTACACCACCGGATATTACCAGGGAACGGTCGATTTTGACCCTGGTGCCGGAATAAGTGATATTACTTCGGGAGGGCAATTGGATGTATTTATTCTGAAGATCCAACAATGCTCACCACCTCTTGCGCCAACCAGCACAACACCTGCAGCTTCTTTAACTTTATGTGGAACAGGCTCCACTTCACTCACAGCAAGCGGTACCGGTACTTTGGGTTGGTACACTGCTTCAACAGGAGGCAGCTATCTGGGCGGAGGTGCAAATTTCACAACTCCGGTACTGAGCAACACCACAACATACTATGTACAGGATAGCACTTGTTCAGAAGGAACACGAACAGCAATTACAGTTACGTTCAGCCCGGCAATGAGCTCAAGCGTTTCTTCACAAACGAATGTTACCTGTAACGCGGGAAATAATGGAACCGCAGGAGTAAGTGTCAGCGGTGGTATACCAAACTACACTTATCTATGGACTCCATCGGGTGGAACTTCACCTGCTGCATTTAATCTGAATGCAGGAACATATACCTGCACGGTTACTGATTCGGCGGGTTGTATTCAAACACAAATCGTATCAATCACTGAACCTGCTGCAATTGATGTAACGATTCAAACAGGAGGAAATGTTATCACTGCAATTCAGTCCGGAGCAACGTATCAATGGATCGATTGCAACAATAATAATTTGCCGGTTGCCGGAGAAATCAATCAAACCTATTCGCCTGTGATCAATGGAAATTACGCAGTGATCATTACAATGGGTTCATGCAGCGATACCAGCATCTGCTCCAGTTTCACAACCGGGATTCCGGCAAATGAATTAATGCAGTTATCTGTTTATCCGAATCCATCAAACGGAATGGTGAATGTTCATTTAGAAAATGAAAGCGTGAATGGATCTATGGAAGTATTTAACGCGACAGGTCAGCTTGTTTCTACGATTCAAATAACAAGCACAAACATGTTGATTGATTTACCGGAAGCAGCAGGAATTTATTTAATCCGGATGAATGCGAATGGGAAAACCAGCAACGTGCGGGTGATCAAAAAATAAAGCGCGAAAAAATAAACAAGAAGAGGTTGTCCATCGGGTAGCCTCTTTTTTGTTTTTGTAACAAACGGGTTCTGCTTTTAGGATTACTTTCGTAATAAGCAATATTTAAAGTAAATTGTAATAAAATGAAAAACATTTACGCATTTGCAATAGTTGTTTTTTTTCTGGTTGCATCATGTCGTGAAGCAGGTAAAACTATCCCAGTCGCTGTTGCAGACTCCACACCTGACTCCATTCCTGTAAAAACAATTCCAAGAGATACTTCAATAAAAGTTTGGGAAAAGAATAACATTCCCGTTGTTCTTAAGCGATGGGAAACTTTCTGGAAATCAAAAAATGAAAATTTTGACCTGGATGATTTTTATTTTTCCGGGAGGGATAAATTCGACCCTTATAATCCTCAGCCAATCGATAAGCTTCCGGGAAGGAACGATACGGTTTCTTATCCGTTTTCACCTGATTCTACCTTGAGACTGGATGTATACAGTTACTATGGAAATAGTGAAGGAGGTGAACCAGATGATGCAGTTTTTCTTGTCGATGTTAAAAGGAAAACACGCTACACAGTTTGTTACACAGGAACTGACATAAGTTATGAAGATGGTGGATGGATTGATAACCATTCCTTCATCATAACAGGGCATCAAAAGACAGATGATGGTAAATTGACACAAGCTTTTTACGCAGTCTATAACCTTGATAAAAAAACTGTTTCTTATTTTAATTCGAAACTTTATCACTCCGCCAAAGCCTCAGATTATATTCGTTACAGGTTGAAGCAACGATAGATTAAAGAGTCGGTTTGTTTCGGAAAGTCACTATTGGAATCGGCCCTCATATGATTTCGTATATTCGCCTTGATTCGTAATTCGTTCCCATAAATGAAAAAGAAAATCCTCCTTCTCGGTTCCGGTGAACTCGGAAAAGAATTTACCATAGCCGCACAACGTTTAGGTCAGCATGTAATTGCAGTTGATTCTTACAATGATGCGCCTGCACAGCAAGTGGCAGATGAACGTGAAGTAATTAATATGCTTGATGGCGCTGCGCTGGATGCGATCGTTGCAAAACATAATCCCGATTTAATTGTTCCCGAGATCGAAGCCATTCGCACGGAACGTTTTTACGATTATGAAAAACAAGGAATACAAGTTGTTCCCAGCGCACGTGCTGCAAATTTCACGATGAACAGGAAAGCAATTCGCGATCTTGCTGCGAAGGAATTAGGATTGCGAACTGCGAACTATGCATACGCAACAACGCTGGAAGAATTTAAAGCTGCCGTTACTGAAATCGGAATGCCGTGTGTTGTAAAACCTCTGATGTCATCTTCCGGTAAAGGACAAAGCGTAATTAAATCTGAAAATGATATTGAAAAATCGTGGGCGTATGCGCTATCCGGTTCACGTGGCGATTTGATCGAAGTGATCGTTGAAGCATTTGTAAAATTCAATTCTGAAATTACATTGCTGACAGTAACGCAAAAAAGCGGACAGACTTTATTTTGTCCGCCTATCGGTCACCGCCAGGAGCGCGGCGATTATATGGAAAGCTGGATGCCGCACCCGATGAGTGAAGCGCATATTAAAGAAGCGCAGGAGATGGCAGATAAAGTGACGCGCGCATTAACAGGAAGCGGATTGTGGGGCGTTGAATTTTTCCTCGCAGATGATGGCGTTTATTTCTCAGAACTTTCACCGCGACCGCACGATACAGGAATGGTAACACTTGCAAATACATTACCACTTAATGAATTTGAGTTGCATTTGCGCGCCGTTCTTGGTTTGCCGGTTCCGGATATCAGCTTGCAGCATGCGGGTGCGAGTGCAGTAATTCTTGCTGCAAAAGATGGAGTTCCTGAAATTTCAGGATTGGATGAAGCGTTGAATGAAAAAAATGTTGATGTAAAAATTTTCGGAAAACCATTTACGCGTCCTTATCGAAGAATGGCTGTTGCGCTTGCATGGGATAAACCGGGAACTGATGTGAAGCTGCTGGTTGAAAAAGCAAAATCAATCGCAGCTAAAATAAAGGTGCATGCGTAAGCGCAAAAGTGCGCAATGAAAAACAATTCCTAAATTGCTTCGATTACATACTCAAATTGACATGAAAAAATATTTTATCCACGCAAACGGTTCCAATGCCGGCCCTTATTCCCTCGAAGATCTTCGTGCAATGCGGATTCAGAAAACTACTCCTGTATGGTATGATGGATTAGGTAACTGGTCAAATGCAGGTGATGTTGCTGAGTTACGCGGATTGTTTGACTCGAACGCAGCCACATTTACGACTTCGCAAAATTATTCAAAGCCCGGCACGCGTTCCACTTATGATTTTACGAAAGATAATTTATCAGGAAACATCGGCGCAAAAACACCCGGTAAAAATTTTGCTGTTATAATTGTCACTGTGGTGCTTTTGTTTGTTGGAATAGGTGGATTTGTTGCCTACAGAATATTCAAGCAAAGCCAGGCAGAAAGAATACAGGCTGAATTTTTTGATTACGACGTTGAGAAGGAACGAATAGAAAATGAAACCCAGGCACTTATAGATTCGATGAATAAAACTATTGAAGAAGCTGTGCCGCCGTCTGATTATGGAAGTCCAACGTATGCAGGACGGTTTAACGATTACAGTGGAGGGATTTTAAAAGTGACAGGAACGGATGAGCAGCATTTGATTGTTACGCTTGATTATAATGATGACGCCGGTTGTAAAGGTGAAATTTCCGGTGAAGGTTCTTTAATCTCAGAAAACCTGGTGCAGGTAAAAACTTCCGGTGGTTGCAAGCTTACACTAAAATACAGCGTTGGTATTGTTACTGTGGAAGAGTCTTCAGGATGCAGTGCTAAGCATGGCAATGGATGTTCGTTTGATGGGATTTATAGCAGGGAGAAATAATTGACTTGAGCGGAACACGGATGACACGGATTTGACGGATAAAAACAGATAAAAAATCCGCGGAGATCCGTTAAATCCGTGTCATCCGTGTTCTAAACGCTTCACTGCAGCCGGTAAAATTTCCCCGGCAAGGATTTCACCAGTCCCGCAAATTCAAGCGTCAATAAAATAGAAGAAACTTTTCCCATTCCGTATCCGCTCGATGAACAGATCTCGTCGATGTAAACATTGCCATGCTCGCGCAACGTTGAAACTACTTTTTCTTCTTCCGGGTTTACAGGAATGATCAATGATTTCTGCTGCGGCTTTTTTATTTTTTTGCTTTCATCATCCCACCCCATCGCTTTCAAAATATCATTTCCCGATTCGACCAGCGCCGCTTTATTTGTTTTGATCAACTTCAAACAGCCCGCCGAAGCTGCATCACCAACTCTTCCCGGAAAAGCAAAAACATCGCGGTTATAATTCGTTGCAAATTCTGCAGTGATCATCGAACCACCACTTTCTCCCGATTCAATCACAATCGTCGCATCGCACATGCCTGCCACAATACGATTACGCATCGGAAAGTTTTCTTTGTCGGGAGTTGTGCCGCTTGGAAAATCAGTAAGCAATCCACCTTGCTCCATCATTTTTTTCGCTGTTGATTTATGCGCGGATGGATAAACAAGATCAAGTCCATGCGCAAGCACACCAACGGTTTCCAATCCTGCATTCATAGCCGCGCGGTGGGCAGCAATGTCAACACCATACGCAAGACCGCTTACAACAAGAATATTTTTCTCTGCAAATTCCTGCAGCAATTTTTCAGTAAGCGATTCGCCATATTCCGTAATTTTTCTTGTGCCCACAATGCTGACAATCCGCTTTTGATCGAGCGAACAATTACCACTGAAAAACAGCACCGCCGGACTATCATAACACTGTTTCAGGCGGTTCGGATAATCCGCATCGAGATAAAAAAGAATGCGGATATTTTTTTTCTCAGCGAATTTTAATTCCTGTTCTGCACGAAGCATCACCTCTTTATTGTGCAGCGCACTTGCAGTGGCGTTTCCAATGTGCGGAATTTTTAACAAATGACTTTTCTTCTGCCGGAAAACCTCACCAGCAGTGCCACAATGGGAAACTAATCTTTTTGCCGAAACCGGCCCAATGCCTGGGAGCATGCATAATGCTACCTGGTAAATTCTTTCATCTAAACTCATATTGCACCTACAAACCTTCTTATTATATTGCTAAACAATTAAAACCCCTGTAAATTCAAGTCGATATTTCCCTAACGCGTCCTTACTATTCTACACAAAAATATAAAAGTATGTCATCAAATAAATTTTTGTGCGCATTCCTTTTTGTTTTTTTCTGCACAACGTTCACTTTATCCGCTCAGCAAGCGTTTGTAAACGGCTCTGTGCACGATAGCGCTACAGGTGATGCGCTCGTTGGTGTGGTAGTGCGTTATCCCGGTGGTGGCGCTGTGACTGACTTGACAGGGAATTTTAATATCGCTATTTCGCCGGGCACGGTTACGCTGAAATATAATTATTCAGGTTACCGTACAGATTCTGTTGTGGTCAATGCTGAAGCGGGAAAAACTTCGCGTATTGATTTAGTGATGGTAAGCGAATCGCGTCAATTAGATATCGTGGTTGTTTCTGCAGGGAAATATGAGCAGGACATCGGTGAAGTTCCGGTTTCCATTGAAGTCATACGTCCGAAGCTGATTGAAAATAAATGTACCGCCAACATGGAAACGATCATGGACCAGGTTCCGGGTGTGACGATGACGGACGGACAAGCAAATATACGCGGAGGCAGCGGTTACAGTTTTGGTGCAGGCTCGCGTGTGCTGATGGTGGTGGATGATATGCCGATGCTTTCCGGTGATGCGAGTGATGTGAAGTGGAATTATCTTCCGATTGAAAATGTTTCGCAAGTGGAAGTAATGAAAGGTGCGTCATCAACGTTGTTCGGATCATCTGCATTGAATGGCGTGATTCATTTTCGCACGGCTTATCCGACAAGCAAACCGGTAACAACATTCACCATGTTCAGCGGATTTTATGATGAGCCGCGTCGTGGTGAGCTTACGTGGTGGAAAAATGCAAATCCAACTTTCAGCGGAATAAATTTCGGTCATTCGCGGCAGATCAAAAACTGGGATCTTACTGTAGGCGGACATTTATTTAATGATGACGGCTATCGTTATCTTGAAACAGAACAGCGTATGCGTTTGAATGTGAATACGCGTTATCGTTTCAAGAAAATTCCCGGACTTTCAGCTGGTGTGAATGTGAATATGATGCGCACCACCGGCGGTTTATTTATTTTATGGTACGATGATACACATGCTTATATTCCGGCTGACAGCACGATCCAGAATTTTAAAAACTACAGGGCGAATATTGATCCTTTCGTTACTTATTATTCTCCGAAAGGCCATCGTCATTCATTGAAGACGCGTTATTTCAGAACAGATAATAACAACGATACGAAGCAAGGATCAAAAGCTGATTTTTATTATTCGGAATACCAATATCAATTCCGTTTCAAAAATAAAGTGACGCTTACTTCAGGATTAGTTGCGAATTATACCAACGTAAATTCTGTTTTGTATTCTGATCATCATTCCACGAATATTGCAACGTATGTGCAAGTGGATAAAAAATTCTTTGACCGTTTATTCATCACCGTTGGATTACGCGGCGAATATTACAAGATCGATTCGCTTCAGTCTGATTTCGGTTTAAAATTCAGAGGTGGTGATACGATTGCAACACTTCCGTTCCGTCCTGTAATGCGTGCAGGAATTACTTACCAGGCGGGCGAAGCAACGTATTTCAGAATTTCTTATGGACAAGGTTATCGTTTCCCTGCGATCGCTGAAAAATTCATCCGCACTTCTGCAGCGGGGTTAGAAATTTATCCGAATCTTGGTTTGCTTCCGGAATCGGGGCAATCGGCAGAGATTGGCGTGAAACATGGAATTCGTTTAGGAAAAGGATGGAAAGGTTATGCGGATCTTTCTATTTTCTGGATGCAATATTCGAACATGATGGAATTTACATTCGGCGCTTATGGCAACCCGGTCACTGATCCGTTTTTCGGTTTAGGATTTAAATCGATCAATATCGGAAGCACACGCATTCGCGGATTGGATTTTTCTATCATGGGGCAGGGGAAGATCGGCAAAGTGGATGTTTCGCTTCTTGCAGGTTACACGTACATGGATCCGCAATCGTTGCGTTGGAATCCGGCACGCGATACCTTGTACCAAACCTCGAAAGAAAACATTTTGAAATACCGTTACCGTCACATCGGAAAGTTTGATTGTGAAGCGAGCTACAAAAAATTCTCTCTCGGACTAAGCATGCGTTGCAATACAAGAATGGAAAACATCGACAAGTTTTTCGAACAAGCGCTTCCCGGAATCAAAGCATATCGTGATCGTTTCCAGCAAGGAGATCTTGTTTTCGATACACGTTTAATGTACCAGGTAACGGATCGCGCAAGAGTTTCATTGATCGTAAATAATTTCCTGAACCGCGAATACACTTCACGTCCGGCTGATGTGCAGGCGCCGCGGAATTTTGTGTTCCAGGTTACGTTGAAGCTTTAATTGTCAGCCTTCGATACACTTCGTTACTCAGTCTGACAATTAAAACTTCAATGTGAAAAATAACTTCATTAAGTTAATTTGTTCCTGCCGATGAAAAAGAAACATTGGATAATATTTCTGATCGTGCTTTTGGTTGTCCTGAATATTTCTACGTATTGCGGATATAATCGCATTAACCGGAATTACAATAATCCCAAAATAGAGCGGTCTGATCTTGACTCAATTCAAATCGTGAAGATTGACACCTCGCGGGATTCCATTGTATATCCAACCAGGACACTGAACAAAGAGCAAACAAAAAAATTTACCAGGTTATGGAATAAACAAAAGCGTCGGACCTATCATGTATTTGATCCGCAGTACAAGATGACTTGTTATTTTAAG
>JBKJMR010000484.1:0-3650 GCA_046596275.1 Bacteroidia bacterium
TTTTCATATTTACTTATCAGACGGAGATCATACGCGTACTGAAGCGATTACTGCGCTTACGTCAGTCGGTGGTTTTCGTGATGACCTGATTCAATTGAAAACCCGGCTTCAGGAGTGCGATTCGTATCATGGCAGGTCGGGATCTAGTGCTTTGAAAATGGCGGTGACGGAAGCGAACATAAATTGGTTTAATCCTATCGGAGACACTATCACCGGATTAGGTGCAAATAGTTTTGTCGGCGGTCAATTCTGGGCTGAGCTGATGGGAATTTGCATGGAGCAAGGTGTGGAATTTGTAAATTTCTGGAGTGTGAAGGAAGGTTCTTCCTTTGACAATTACCTTACGAACATCGGTTACCTGAACAGTGATCTGAGCTATGGCGCAATGGATGCTAAAAAACCAACCTATTATCACTTTGAGCTGGTTGCAGAAAATTTCAGCGGTGATTATTATGAGGTTACTGATATTTTGCCTGATGTAAAAGCATTCGCAAGTAAAAACGCTACGAACCTCACTGTGATGATCATGAACCAGGAAACTTCCGGTAGCCTTGATCTGCGAATAGCTTTGAATAATGATATTGTATCAGGTAGTGAAGCGCTTAAATTAAATGTAACCAGTGGTGGTATCGATGTTGAGTACACGGATAATATTCCGAACCAAACATCAATCATTCTTGTTTTTGATCTTGCAGGGAATCTTGTAGAAAAAAGTGTGTATGAAATTGGATCAGCTACATTACCGCCTGTAGTATGCATACCACCAGCCGCACCAACAGCAGGAGGCAATACACCTGTATGTGAAGGGGCAACGATAAATTTAACTGCCGACCTGATTCCAGGTGCAACATATAGTTGGACAGGTCCGAATGGATTTACTTCTTCTGCGCAGAATCCAGACATAGTGAGTAGCATAACATCAATGTCGGGAACCTATTCTGTTACTGCTACAGATGGTGCATGTACGAGCGCACCAGCAACAATCACTATAACAGTAAATGCAATTCCTGCTACACCTACTGCGGGAAGCAACAGTCCTGTTTGTCAAAATGCAGCAATAGAGCTTAGAGCTCAGGGAGTACAAGGGGCCTATAACTGGACAACTCCCGAAGGATTTAATTTCGCCCAGAGACAAGGGATAAGAAATAATGCAACACCATTAATGGCTGGAACTTATTCTGTTACTGTTACGGTAAATGGATGTACAAGCGTGGCAGCAACAACAATTGTTGCTGTTACTGTTCCTCCCATTGCTACAATTACTGCGGGAGGTGCAACAACATTTTGTGCAGGCGGAAATGTTACACTTAATGCATCACCCGGCGCGTCCTGGCAGTGGTTTAAAAATGGAACGATCCTCGCTGGTGAGACTTCTGCCACTTATACAGCGAACACGGCAGGAAACTACAAGGTGAAAATTTCTGACGGTACATGTAATGCATGGTCGGATCCAATGGCTGTAACAGTAAATCCCGCTTTAACTGCCAGAATTAATCCGGGTGGACCTACCACATTTTGTGCCGGTGGAAGTGTAGTGTTGTATGCGAACACTTGTTCTGGTGCTTATTCTTACCAGTGGCTGGAGAAAGATGCTTTCGGTGTTTTCCAGATTATTGCAGTCGGAGGTACAGATTCAATTTATACTGCAACCACAGCTAATGAATTCAAGGTGCGTATTTCAGATGGTTTCTCAATTGTGCAGTCTCCTGGTATTGTAACTACTATTAATTGCAGGATGGCAGCTGATTCGAATGCAGGGAATAGTGAATCGGCAATTACAACGCCAACTACTGCGGTTAGTGTTTTTCCGAATCCGAATGAAGGTGAATTTACTGTTGAAATAAATTCGATCGGTGAAAACGATAAAGTTGCTTCTGTGGAGTTGATGAATTCTTTGGGGCAATTAATTTATTCGGCAGCACAAATTACAGTAACAGCTCCGTCGACACGGATTCCTGTAATGATTGATGATACTTACCCGAATGGAATTTATATTGTAAGGGTAACTGTCGGAGATAAAATAATGTTTTCACGAATTACAGTTAACAGGTAGAACAGGTTAGTGATAATGAAAAGGCCGCGGATTATTTCGCGGCCTTTAATTTCTACTCAAACTCTTTTCTATCCGGATCCACCAACACTGCTGCTTCTTCAAACTTCGCCTCCGTCAATTCTTTCCCTTCAACATCCACAAAACCGTATTTTCCTTTCAGCTTATACACACCGAATCCATTCAGGAACGGACGAAGCTCTTCGTATTTTGGTGCGATGAATTCTTTGCCTGTGGAATCTACTGCTCCGAATTTTCTGCCGGATAAAACGCTTGCACGGCCTTTGAAAAAATAACCGATGCTGTCGTATTTAGCCGGGATAATTACTTTTCCTGTTGAGTCAATCAATCCGTATTTGTCTTCTTTAATGACGATGCATTCGCCGGTGTAGAAATAAACGCCTCGGGAAGAAACAGGCGGATAAATTTCTTTTCCATTCAGATCATAACAACCGTTGAGTCCGTCTTTTTCTACAGTGAAATACGGTTTTTGTATATGAAAAACTTCATCAAAAGCCGGTGCAAGAATTACATTGCCGAGTGAATCAACAACACCTGTTTTTCCGTCTTCAGTTTTTGTCTGATAATAACCATCGCCCAGATCGTAGAAAAAATCATATTCATTTGGCACAATCCATTTTCCGGTGCGATCAATTAATCCGTAGCGATTATTCACACTTACGATCGCGCGGTTGTTTTCAAAATCATCTGCAATATCAAGGTAAGGTTCAATCACACGTTTGCCTGTTGCATCGAGATAACCATATTTTCCCTCGAGCGAACGGCAGCGTGCAAGTCCGTTGGAGAAACGATACATGCCGGAACCCGGACCGAGATCTTCAACGAGAATTTTTCCTGTGTTATCGATGATAGAAACTTTTGAGCCGATGGAAACAATTGCTTTTCCTTCACCGAATGCAACGGCATATTCGTAAGCAGCCGGAATTACCATTGCGCCATTCATATTGATATAGCCGTATTTGCCATTCTTCTTTACGCGAAACATTTTATCACCGTACACAGGCATTTCTTCGTACACCGGTTCGCAAATGATTTTTCCCGCTGTGTCAATGATGCCATAAGTACCGACGGAAACAGAATTATCATCTTCAAGAAAGCTGGTGTCTGCTGCTGTGTTGGGCGCATTCATGAAGGAATAATAAAATCCGTTGGAGACATCATCAAAAAGATCATCATACTTCGGTGTAACAATAACTTCACCGCGTGTATTAAGCATTCCTTTTTTAGTTGAACCGCCACCTTGTATCAGTGCAAGCAGCATCGTTACTTCATCGCACGTGTCTTGTTGAATACAAATTGCGCCGAAGCCGAACATCTCTTTGAAATCCTGCATGATAACAGGGCAAACTATTTTTGCATTTTCGTTTACGATGCCAAGTGAGTTGCCTTTTTGTACAACGCAAAGGCGACTGGTGTAATAAAATACTTTTTCAAATGCGGGTTTGATAAGCATTTTGCCATCACCTGTGGAAATGAATCCGAAAAGGGAATCTTTGGAAACGATGAGACAGGACGAGCTGAACGGAATAATGGAATCGTAAGTGGGCTCTACAATATATTTCCCGTCTTTATCGATCAA
>JBKJMR010000616.1:0-2689 GCA_046596275.1 Bacteroidia bacterium
TAAAAGTGAGTGCGAAAATTTAATTTCCAAATCAATGCAGGTGCAGCGCCAGGTTTTTTGCGTGATGCAGAATCGCTATTCGCCTCCTGCCATGTGGATCAAAGAGCTTGTCGAGAAAAAAATTATCGGCGATGTTTTTATGGTGCAGCTGAATTGTTATTGGAATCGTGATGAGCGTTATTACAAGAATGGCGGATGGAAAGGAACCCAGGAATTAGATGGCGGTACTTTATTCACACAGTTTTCTCACTGGATCGATTTGTTGTATTGGCTCTTCGGAGATATTTCAGATATACAGGCGAAGTTCAAAGATTTTAATCACGCATCGCTTACTGACTTCGAAGATTCAGGATTTGTAAGCTTTAATTTTGTCAATGGCGGAATGGGCTGCATCAATTATTCTACAGCAGTGTGGGATAGAAATTTAGAAAGCAGCATTTCAGTAATCGGAAGTAAAGGCAGCGTAAAGATCGGCGGACAATACATGGATAAAGTGGAAGTTTGTCACATCAAAGATTACACGATGCCTGAATTAGCAGAAACAGCTCCCGCAAATGATTACGGTGCGTATAAAGGTTCCGCAAACAATCACCATTTTTTGATTCAGAATGTAATTGATACGTTGACAGGAAAAACAAGGATCACAACAAACGCACTCGAAGGAATGAAGGTTGTTGATATGATTGAAAGGATTTATAGTATCAGGAAACCGAATCGTAAAGGTTAGTTTGTTGTTTCTTGTTACTAGTTTCTGGTTTGTTGTTTCTGGTTTAAAAATATTAATGGTTAGAAAAGTAATTAAGAGAATTATGGCGACGTTTAAAAAGTTTGAAGAAATGGAATCGTGGCAAATTGCACGTGAAATGAATAAAATAGTTTTTGGGTTTACAGAACGCTCTCCTATGTCCCGTAACTTTAAGTTGCGTGACCAGATATTGGGCTCTGCAGGTTCTACGATGGATAATATTGCAGAAGGTTTCGGGCGCGGTAATAACCCTGAATTTTGTTTGTTTTTAGGAATTGCAAATGGTTCAGCCAGGGAAGTTCAATCACAATTGTACCGTTCTTTTGATTTTGCATACATCGATAAGGAAGAGTTTGATAAATGTTATTCAATGATCGAAGACATCGTAAATAAGAATGGGAAATTGATTGAGTACCTGAACAAAACCGAAATAAGAGGCATCCGATACAAAAAGAATTAGTCGGAACAAACAACAACAACAAACCGCAAACAAGAAACAAGTAACCAGAAAATCCCTAATCAAAGAATAAATGTCAATCTACCAGGATATCTTAAATAAAAAGACTCAAATCGCAGTAATCGGATTAGGTTACGTTGGTTTACCGATTGCATTAGCCTTCGCTAAAAAAGCAAAAGTCATCGGCTTCGATATAAATGAGAAGCGTGTGAAGATGATGCAAAAAGGAATTGATCCAAGCCAGGAATTGACGAAAGCTGATTTCAAAGGAGCGGATATTGAATTCACTGCTTCACTCGAGGATTTGAAGAAAGCGAAATTTTTTATCGTTGCTGTTCCTACTCCCATCGATGAGCATAATCTTCCTGATCTGAAACCGTTGCTTGGCGCTTCTGCAACCATCGGAAAAGTGCTGAAGAAAGGTGATTACGTTGTTTACGAATCAACTGTTTATCCGGGTTGTACAGAAGAAGATTGCATTCCTGTTCTTGAAAGAGAATCAGGCTTGAAATTCAAGAAAGATTTCAAAGTCGGTTATTCTCCCGAGCGAATTAATCCCGGCGATAAAGAACATACGATCACAAAAATTCTGAAAGTTGTTTCCGGTTGCGACGAAGAAAGCCTGGATAACATCGCAAGCGTTTACGAAATTATCGTTGAGCCCGGAACACATCGTGCTGCTTCTATCAAAGTTGCTGAAGCTGCAAAAATCATCGAGAACACCCAGCGCGATGTAAATATTTCGCTGATGAATGAGCTCTCGATTATTTTTTCGAGAATGGGAATCAATACTTACGACGTGCTCGAAGCCGCAGGAACAAAATGGAATTTCCTGAAATTTTCTCCTGGTTTAGTCGGCGGACATTCCATCGGTGTTGATCCGTACTACCTCACGCACAAAGCAGAAGCGCTCGGTTATCATTCACGCGTAATTAATTCCGGTCGTTACATCAATGACTCGATGGGATTTTATGTAGCGAAAACTACCGTAAAGAAAATTATCGCTGCCGGAAAAAATATCAGCAAATCAAAAGTGCTCGTCATGGGCGCAACATTTAAAGAAGATGTTTCCGATATCCGCAATTCAAAAGTGGCCGACATTGTAAAAGAATTAAAATCCTTCGGCGTAAAAGTTGACGTCGCAGATCCACATGCCGACAGTGATGAGCTGAAGCACGAATATGGATTCGGTTTAAATAAAATCGGCAAAGGTTACGACGGAGTAATTGTTGCTGTCGGACACAAAGAATATAAAACGCTTGACGAGAAATATTTTGCGTCACTAATGTCCTCGAAAGGCGTGCTTGCAGATGTAAAAGGTTTCTACAGGAATAAGATCAAGAAATTAAATTACTGGAGCTTATAAAGGGAACGAATTACGAGGGGAACGAATTACGAATGAAGGCGAATGTACGAATAACAATAAAGGGAATATTTCTAGTCTGAGCATTCGTAAATTCGTTTTGATTCGTAATTCGTCCCCCCCA
>JBKJMR010000678.1:0-8392 GCA_046596275.1 Bacteroidia bacterium
TCCTGAAAAATCAAATGCATGCATATGAGGAGGAGTTCCGAAAGCCGGCGCATCGATTATAACCAACCTGTTATTTCCATCCCACGCATCATAACGCAAACCCTGGTACATCAAAGCAGTAGGATATCCTGATTCGAAAAGAACCCAATGTTCAATTTTCGTTAACAAGCGTTCTGTAGAATCTAAATCTGCTTCCCGCATACTGTTAAGCGAATCCTTTATTCCATACTTATCTACTATGAGCTTAAATCGTTTTGAAATGCGCTCCACTTTTTGAATGCGATCTTCTGTAAGTGGAGCAAACTTTTTTTTGTTTGATTTATTAATGCGTTCTTCTTCCTCCTGCTCCTCCATTTGCCGGCGCACTTCAATAAGATCATCGCTGTGAAAACTATTATCGTACATGAATAAAAGTTGTTATGAAGAACGAATGCACGCCTCTTTCATAGTAAAAATCAAGAAATGAAATGACAAAAACTTGGACAAATAAAGGGCACCGGCCACCAAAAAAATTTGAATAAAAGTTGTGGATGAGTTGAAAATCAAACCCTAAGACAGAACGATAAAGTCAAAAGGTGACAGTATTGACATTCAGTCATTTACTTTATTTTTCGTCTCAAGTCTCAAGTCTAACATCTCAAGTCTCCTGGTCAAATAAAAATTCCCATCCTGCTATACAGAATGGGAATTTTTTGTTTCATGTTCCGCGCCCGCGGAAACTTTTTCTCCTATGATGTTTTCTTTTTCAACTTCCTGAAATGAGGATCGTTGGGATGATCGAAATGTTTGTGATGATGATGTTTCACCGGCGTATCGCTTCCTTTGCTTTGCGCTGCACCAATAAACCAGGCAAGCAGAATTACACCTATTATCATAGCTACATATCCGAGAATTTCAAGTATTGAAATTCCGTCAGATTTAGAGCCGGAACTGGTCTGAGCCAGTAACTGATTCCCCATCAGGAGCAGTAGAGCAATGGGAGCAGCTTTGAGTAACCCCCGAGTCGCCTTTGGATTCGTTTTTGTCGTCATTTTGGTCTGATTTGGCACTGTTTAAATAATTCATAATGTGAGTAAATTTGGGGTGATAGATTTTCTTTAAAGCGTAAAGAACAAACATTATCGTCAAATTACACCCTTTCATCGGATAAATCGACCCGTTGAGCGGAAAAAACTTGGCAAAAATCAATTTTGATATGTCTTTTTTTCGTTTTATATTTGCATCCTGTTTTTAAAGAACGATCAAAATAAGGGGACGAGTAGTCCCCTCTTTTTTTGCCAATGATCAGCACCACACTAGTTCGCGAACTCGCGGAAAAAAAGCTTGAGGATACCGATAACTACCTTGTAGAGGTTACAGTGAGCGCCATGAATAAAATCAGGGTCACCATCGACAACTTTAAAGGAATCTCTATCCAGGAATGTGTGGAAGTAAGCCGGTTCATTGAAGAACAACTGGATCGTGAAACGGAAGATTACGAACTTGAAGTTTCATCACCCGGAATCGATCAGCCTTTTAAAGTGCTGAAGCAGTATGAAAAATATTGCGGACGTGAAATAGAATTGAAATTTATTGACGGACAAAAAGCAGAAGGCAAATTAGTTTCCGCCAATAAAAATGAAATAGAAATTGAACAGGCAGTAAAAGAAAAAGTAGAAGGACAAAAGGGAAAACAGCTCGTCACGAAAAAAAGCATTTTTTCTCTTGACAAAATAAAAGAAACAAAACTCATCATCAAATTTTAATCCTGGTAACAGGCTAACATCTAAGCAAACGATTACAATACAATAAAAATGGAAAATCTAAACCTCATCGAATCCTTTTCGGAATTCAAAGAGACCAAGAACATTGACCGTGCGATGCTCATGAGCATTCTCGAAGATGTTTTTCGCAGCATGATCCGTAAAAAATACGGCAGCGATGAAAACTTCGACTTTATTGTCAACCCCGAACGTGGTGACCTTGAGATCTGGCGTAACCGCGAAATCGTAGATGACGAATTTGCAGAAGACAGCTTTGATTACGATGAGAATAAGCACATCAGCCTTGCAAATGCAAAGAAAATTGAGCCTGACTTTGAAATTGGTGAGCAGGTAACAGATCGTATCATGCTCGACGATTTCGGTCGCCGTGCAGTTCTTGCTATCCGTCAAAATCTTGTTTCACGTGTGCTTGATCTTGAAAAAGATGCACTTTACCGCAAATACAAAGAGCGTGTTGGTGATGTAATTACAGGTGAAGTTTACCAGGTTTGGAAAAAAGAAACACTTGTGCTTGATGACGAAGGAAACGAATTGATCCTTCCGAAAGTAGAGCAGATCCCGGGCGATTTCTTCAAAAAAGGAGATGCCGTTCGCGCTGTTGTCCTTAAAGTAGATATGCGCAACAATTCACCGGTGATCATTCTTTCCCGTACAGCTCCTTCTTTCCTTGAGAAATTATTCGAAATGGAAGTTCCGGAGATCTACGACGGACTTATCACGGTTAAGAAAATTGTTCGTGAGCCGGGTGAGCGTGCGAAAGTGGCTGTAGAATCTTACGACGATCGTATCGATCCGGTTGGAGCTTGTGTAGGAATGAAAGGTTCCCGTATCCATGGAATCGTTCGCGAGCTTCGCAATGAAAATATTGACGTAATTAACTACACAGCCAACTCAACACTGCTTATTCAGCGTGCCCTGAGCCCGGCGAAAATCACTTCTGTAAAGCTGGATGAAGAAACCAAGCGTGCCGAAGTGTATCTGAAGCCCGACCAGGTTTCCCTGGCGATCGGAAAAGGCGGCCATAATATTCGCCTCGCAGGTCGTTTAACAGGCTATGAAATTGATGTTTACCGTGATACAGACGAGGACGTGGAAGACGTTACCCTCGATGAATTCTCGGATGAAATTGAACAGTGGATCATTGACGAATTCAAATCTGTGGGTTGCGATACTGCGAAAGCGGTGCTCGAACTCAGCGATGAAGAGCTCGTGAAGCGTACCGACCTCGAAGAAGAAACCGTTAAAGAGGTTAAGCGCATTCTGCGTTCAGAATTTGAATAACGGATTTCATGTGGATTGTCGAATGACAATCCACATTTTTTCCGAACTTTGTAAAGCTTAGCCCAGGAGGCAAGCATATTTATGGCAGAATCAGATAACAAAATCAGGATTAGTAAAGTCAAGGGAGAATTTAACGTCTCCCTCGCCCGCATCTGGGATTACCTGGAAGAGCAGGGGCACACAATTGAGCGTAATCCAAACGGGAAAATTTCCGATGAGCAATATCGTTTGCTCCTCAAAGAATTCGCGCAGGATCGTGAAGAAAAAGAAGAATCAAAATTAGTCGGCCTCAGTACCCGGACAAAGAAAGAGTCTGTGGAAATGAGCGAAGAGCCGAACACAAAGGCTAGTCAGCGTGCGCAAGAACGTGACCAGGAAGAAGTCCTCATCAAGGACATGAATTCCGGTTCATCCAAATCTTCTGCGCCTGATAAAGAAAAGCCGAAAAAAATAAAAGAGAAAAAAGAGGAAGAGATTACCCGCGTAAAAACAGAACCATCTGTTACACTCAAGGTGATTGATAAGATCGATCTCGAGCCGGCAAAAACAAAAGCGAAGAAGAAAAAAGAAGACGACGATAAAGCTGCTGCCGAAGAAACCGAGAAAAAAGCAGCAGCTAAAAAGAAAAAAGCTGAAGAACCTGTTGCTGAAGAAGTAGTTGTTCCTCCTCCTAGTGTAGAAACACCAAAGGAAGAAAAAGCAGTCGAAGAAAAACCGAAGGTTGAAGAAGTTGAAGCGCCGAAAGTAGAAGAAACACCAAAGCCTGAAGCTCCACCTGAAAAAGTAGAAGAAGTTCTTTACCGTCGTACAGTTGAAAAACTCGAAGGACCAAAGATCATGGGCAAAATCATATTGCCTGTAAAAGACGACAAGAAAAAACCTGTCGCATCTTCTTCTGCAGAATTTGAAGCCGAGAAAAAACGTAAACGTCGCCGCATTCGTAAAGAAGGCGGACCGGTTAATAATCAGCCCGGCGGAACAGGCACACCGAATCGCGGACCAGGACAAGGTCAGGGAGCAAACGCGCCACGCAAACCACACGTTGCAGGTGCGCCTCGCCCTGTGAAAGCTGAATTGACTGAAGAAGAAGTTCAGAAGCAGATCAAAGAAACACTTGCTCGTCTTAGCGGACAAGGCAAATCAAAAGCTTCGAAATACCGTCGCGATAAACGTGAGCAGGTTTCGCAGCGAATGGAAAAAGTTGCTGCTGATAAAGAGATTGAAAAAGGAATTCTGAAAGTAACTGAGTTCGTTACAGCGAACCAGCTTGCTACGATGATGAACGTTCCGGTTACACAGATCATTTCGACCTGTATGACCATAGGACTTTTCGTTTCGATCAATCAGCGTCTCGATGCAGAAACCATTGCAATTCTCGCGGAAGAATTCGGATTCAAAGTAGAATTCGTAAGCGTAGAAGTGCAGGAATCAATTGTTGAAGAAGAAGACAGAGAAGAAGATCTTGTTGACCGTTCACCGATCGTTACCGTAATGGGTCACGTCGATCACGGTAAAACATCGCTTCTCGATTATATCCGTAAAGCAAACGTTATCGCCGGTGAGTCGGGTGGAATTACCCAGCATATCGGTGCGTATAACGTACAGCTTGAAAACGGAAAACACATTACGTTCCTCGATACTCCCGGTCACGAAGCGTTTACCGCTATGCGTGCACGTGGTGCGCAGGTAACGGATATCGCGATCATCGTTGTGGCTGCTGACGATAGTGTCATGCCGCAAACTATTGAGGCGATCAATCACGCGCAGGCTGCCGGTGTTCCTTTGGTATTTGCGATCAACAAAATTGATAAGCCGGGAGCAAATCCGGATAAGATCCGCGAAGCACTTTCTGCTATGAATATTTTGGTGGAAGAGTGGGGCGGTAAGTTCCAGTGCCAGGAAATTTCTGCGAAGAAAGGTCTGGGTATAGAAGTGCTTCTTGAAAAAGTATTGCTTGAAGCTGAAATGTTAGCGCTCAAAGCAAATCCGAATAAACGTGCGACAGGTACAATCATCGAGTCGACACTTGATAAAGGACGCGGATTTACTGCAACTGTTCTTGTTGAAAACGGAACAATGCGCGTAGGCGATGTTGTGCTCGCAGGTTGTTACAGCGGTCGCGTAAAAGCGATGCATAACGAACGCGGTGCTGATGTTGATGATGCAGGTCCTTCTTATCCTGTTCAGATTCTCGGATTAAGCGGTGCGCCACAGGCAGGTGATAAATTCAACATCATGGCCGATGAGCGTGAAGCGCGTGACATTGCAACACGTCGTTTGCAATTGCAGCGTGAGCAATCGATTCGTACAACAAAACATATTACGCTTGATGAGATCGGTCGTCGTCTTGCGATCGGAGACTTCCAGGAATTGAACGTGATCATCAAAGGTGACGTGGATGGTTCTATCGAAGCGCTTGCCGATTCATTATTGAAATTATCGACAGAGAAAATTCAGATCCGTATCATTCACAAATCTGTGGGTGCGATCAGCGAATCGGATATTCTTCTTGCATCTGCATCCAACGCGATCATCATCGGTTTCCAGGTTCGTCCTTCTGCAAGTGCGAAAAAATTGGCAGAGACAGAGCAGATCGACATCCGTCTTTATTCCGTCATCTACAAAGCGATCGACGAGATCAAAGCGGCGATGGAAGGTATGCTTGCACCGGAATTCGAAGAGAAAATTGTTTGCAACGTGGAGGTCCGCGAAGTATTCAAGATCACGAAAGTCGGAACTGTTGCAGGATGTTACGTGCTCGATGGAAAAATCACACGTCACACAAAGATCCGTATCATCCGCAATGGAATTGTATTGCACGACGGACACCTCGGTTCATTGAAACGTTTCAAAGACGATGTGAAAGAAGTGGGAACAGGTTACGAATGCGGATTGAACATTGATAAGTTTGATAATATCGAAGTAGGTGATATTATTGAAGGATATGATATGGTTGAGATCAAAGCGAAACTGTAATTGCAAATTCGTAAATGACAGATTACAACTGAAGGGCTACAGCGATGTGGCCCTTTTTTGTAAGTGAAATGCTGTTGCGAATTGGTTAAAATCCGCGCTCTATCTGCGGACTCTGCGGTAATCTGCGTGAAACTGTGCGCCGTTTTTCACGCAGAGACACGGAGCACGCAGAGAAAATTCTCCAAGGTTTTGACTGATGAAATTTCAGTAGCCTTAATTTATTACTCAAAAGTGGCCCCATGCAAAAGAAAAGTAAGGTTCCGGTTTATGCAATTGCAATTAGCTTTAGTGTTGCAATATTTCTCGCCTTCCAATTTTTTCCGGAGTGGTTTGATGTAAGCGACACTGTACGAAGCGTGCTTAAGATTGCTCTTGCATTAGATATCTGCTTGCTTATTTTCTTAATGGACAGGGAAAAGAAAAAGCAGAGTGAAGATCCGAATAAATAGAAATTACGCATCCGAAAATAACAGTATTACTTATTGTGCACTTCAAACATTCCCGGCGCAAAATTATATCGATAAGAAGTGTAAAGCATATTGACCACAGAAATATCCAACCCGAAACAAGCTTCACCCGGAAAATATAATCTGTATCCAACAAAAGCACCATTCGCAAACGGCGCATAGCTTACGTCAATATCAATGCTTCTCTTTCGCGATTTGAATTTGTTCATTTTATTTCTTCCCCACGGCAAAACAGTTCTGCTGATTCCTCCTTTGAACATAAAACGTGAATCAGAAAATGCCATTGCCCCATAAGAGATAGTGTGATACCAGGTCTCTTTATAAATTTCACCTTTCGAATGGAAATAATTTATTCCTGCATATAAACCTGTTGCCGTTTTTCCTTTCCCTGAATCAAAAACAAAAGGAGAATAATTTATTTCGGCTCCGATGGAAATTCCTGCACCGAAAATGTATCCGAAATTTATTCCTGGGATGATAGCTGTGGGGAAAAAGTTTTGTGCGGAAACATTTCTTGTAAAAAATAAAATGCAAAGGAATACCGAAAAGCGGAGGAGGGGATTTTTCATACGAGTTTTTGCAACAGGTTTGCCATTGTTGCTATTGAAAGATAGGAAAAATTTGCAATTTAAAAATTCAACTCTTCCTTCGCCGTTTTAAAAGACGAGACTCTATCCCCAAAATGTTTATGAAAAATTTCAAATCTTCGAATTTTCAAATTGAGAATGCAACACCATCTCCTTAGCCGTCGCTACAATCGCATCCACATCAAACCCACATTCCTTCCACAATTCCGCCTGCTCACCATGCTCAATCCACTTATCCGGAATTCCTAAACGTTTTACTTCCGCCTTATAATTGTGATCAACCATAAATTCAATCACCGCTGATCCGAATCCACCCTGGATGCAACCATCCTCAACGGTAATCACCTTATCAAACTTCGCAAACACTTCGTGCAGCATTTTTTCATCGATCGGCTTCACAAAACGCATATCGTAATGCGCCGCTTTTACTCCCGATTTTTTTAACGCTTCACACGCTTCCACCGCAAAATTTCCGGGATGACCAATCGTTAAGATCGCAATATCTTTTCCGTCACGGATCTTTCTTCCGGTACCGATTTTAATTTCTTCAAACGGTGTTTTCCATTCCGGCATCACACCTTGTCCGCGTGGATAACGAATGGAAAATGGGCACGCATTTTTATCCAGCTGCGCAGTGAACATTAAATTGCGCAGCTCTGCTTCATTCATCGGCGCGCTTACCACCATGTTCGGAATGCAACGGAAATACGCTAAGTCAAATGCACCATGATGCGTCGGACCATCTGCGCCGGCCAAACCGCCGCGATCCAACACAAGCACTACATGCAAATTCTGTAACGCAACATCATGCACCACCTGGTCATAGGCGCGTTGCATAAACGAAGAATAAATATTGCAAAACGGAATCATGCCCTGCGTGGCAAGTCCGGCTGAAAAAGTTACCGCATGTTGCTCCGCAATTCCTACATCGATCGCGCGATCAGGCATTGCTTTCATCATGATGTTCAACGAAGAACCGGAAGGCATCGCGGGAGTAATTCCCATGATCTTTGGATTTTTCTCCGCAAGCTCTACCATCGTGTGACCAAAAACATCCTGGTATTTCGGTGCTTGTGGTTCGTTGGAAACTGCTTTGATTATTTTACCCGTTGTCTTATCAAACAACCCCGGCGCGTGCCACAAGGTCGGGTTTCCTTCTTCCGAAAATTTGAATCCTTTTCCTTTTGTCGTCAGCACATGCAAAATTTTCGGACCGGGAATGTCTTTCAGATCTTTCATCACCTTCACCAAACGATCCACATCATGCCCGTCGATTGGTCCGAAATAACGGAATTGCAGCGATTCAAAAAGATTGCTT
>JBKJMR010000026.1:0-4831 GCA_046596275.1 Bacteroidia bacterium
AAAAAAATTAAATTGCCGGAATGGACGCCAGACTTTGGTCCGGGTGAATATGATGCGAAACGTGGTGCAACAGTTATCGGCGCGCGCGAATTTTTGGTGGCTTACAATATAAATCTCAACACCACTTCTACCCGCCGCGCAAATTCCATCGCGTTTGATGTGCGTGAAGCCGGCCGTGTAAAACGTGAAGGCGATCCATTGACAGGTAAAATCATAAATGGCCCGGATGGAAAACCGATCAATATTCCCGGCACATTAAAATCGGTGAAAGCTATTGGCTGGTTCATTGAAGAATATGGCATTGCACAGATTTCAATGAATCTTACCAATACAAACATCACACCCGTGCATGTTGCGTTTGATGAAGTTTGCAAACGTGCTGAAGAACGCGGATTGCGTGTAACAGGCTCTGAGCTGGTTGGATTGATTCCACTAAATTCATTGCTTGATGCCGGAAAATATTTTCTGGAAAAACAACATCGCTCAACAGGCATTCCGGAAAAAGAGCTGATCAGAATTGCAGTAAAATCGCTCGGACTTGATGAGCTCGGACCATTCAAACCGGAAGAGCGTGTGATTGAATATTTATTGCGCGATGCTTCTTCGGCGAAATTAATTTCAATGTCGCTCACTGCTTTTGCAGACGAAACTTCCAGCGAAAGTCCTGCTCCCGGCGGCGGATCTATTTCTGCTTACATGGGTTCACTCGGTGCAGCGCTTGCCACAATGGTCGCGAATTTATCGTCGCACAAACGCGGGTGGGATGAACGCTGGAAAGAATTTTCTGACTGGGCTGAAAAAGGTCAGCAGCACAAAGACACATTGTTGAAACTGGTGGATGAAGACACGAATGCTTTTAACCGCATCATGAATTCGTTTAGTCTGCCAAAAGCAACCGAAGAAGAAAAAGCAATTCGCACTGCTGCCATTCAAGACGCCACAAAATTTGCAACTGAAATTCCATTTAAAGTGATGGAAGCATCTTATGCATCTATGGAAGTAATTAAAGCAATGGCGGAGCATGGCAATCCGAATTCTGTTTCCGATGCGGGTGTTGGTGCGCTGGCGGCGCGTTCGGCCGTTATGGGCGCTTATCTGAATGTAAAAATCAATGCAGCAGGGTTGACGGATAAGAATTTCGCGAATGATATTATTGCCAAAGGAAAAGAGTTGCAGGATAAAGCGCAGAAATCGGAAGCAGAAATTCTGGAAATTGTGAATCAGAAAATCGGTTTGTAGAATTGTTTGGCGTGCCCCTCCTGCGTCAGGTCGGGCTATCCGCTGCAAGTCCTCCCATGAAGTAGAGGCAAGCTCACTTCATAGTCCGGGCTTTACGCTACTATCCCTCACGTAAAAAAAATCAACACGCAAATTCAAAAGATTTCGCAGATGATTCCTGACCAATTACCTCCGCCGCGGCGGACACCGCTAACCAATTACCTTATTTGCAAACTAAATGTCTTACTTCTTCGTTTAATATATAAGAACCCGAATTTATGGGCCGTTTCAGAGCCTGGATTGACCGCAATCCTCCTGTAAGAAGATTTATTTATTTTTTCCCTGTGCAGCTTTTGTTGGTACAGGTGAAAAAAAATCCTGTGCTTATTATTTTCTGGTTGCTCATGTTCGGATTTGTGGGTGGACGAATTGCAGCGCGTTATGGTGTTCCATTACTTTTTATGGATCCGGAATATTGCGGCGAGGTTAATTTTCTTTCGTATTTCCTGGTTGGATTTTCGTGCGGTGGTTTTGTGATGGCGTACCAGATCTCGTGCTACAATCACAATGCGTTTCGGTTTCCATTTCTTGCCACGCTGAGCAGGCCATTCCTCCGCTTTTGCATCAATAACTTTATTATCCCGGTAAGCTTCCTGGTTTATTACCTTGTTCAGATTATTATTTTCCTCCAGGCCGAACCTGTTACAGGCCTGCAGATCTTCGGTGATGTTGCAGGATTTGCATTGGGGAATTTTGTTTTCATTTTTCTTTCGCTGTTTTATTTTTTCCGTGCCAATAAGGATATGCAATCGCTTTACGGCATTGTAAAAGAACCTTCGAAAACAAAACCAAAGCGTGTGATCTTAAACCGCGATCCGCAGAAAAAAACGTTCAGCTGGAAAACCATTACACCGGGAAAAGAAAATCGCGACTGGCATGTTGAAAGTTATATTTCGAGCCTTACCACCATCAGGCGCGCGCGGCCATTTGAACATTATGAAAAAGAATTGCTCAATCGTGTCTTCGTTCAGAACCATGGAAAATCGGTGATGTTTGAAGTGATTGTGATCATCACACTTTTGATCTTTGGTTTTTTCAAACACATTCCGGCCTTGATGATTCCTGCGGGCGCAAGTGTGTTCCTGCTTTTTACATTATACCTGATGCTTACCGGAATTCTTACCACCTGGTTCCGTGGTTGGGCAAATGCAGTGATTGTAATATTGCTTCTCGGAATAAATTTTATTGCGAAATATGATTTTTTCGGAAGCCGTACGCATGCATTGGGAATGAATTACGAAGTAAAACCTGCAACGTACAGCAATGACGAGTTTCAACGATTTATTTCTTCTGGTGAATGGCGAACATCCGATTCGCTGAATACAATTGCAATTCTTGAACGCTGGAAAATTAAAAATTCAAGCAACAACAATTCAAAACCTAAAATGATCGTGATGAGCTGTAGCGGCGGCGGATTGCGCTCTACGTTCTGGACATTTTACACCATGCAATATCTCGACAGCGTGAGCGCAGGTAAAATGCTTCAACGCACTGCGCTTATTTGCGGCTCATCGGGTGGAATGGTGGGCGCTGCTTATATGCGCGAAATATGGCTGCGGGAACAAACAGGTTTTGACTTCCGTCATAGTGATCCGGCACTGCGCGAAAAAATTTCAACGGATGTACTTAATCCAATCGCATTTTCACTTGCTGTGAACGATTGGTTTATGCCGCTGCGTCATGCTACTTATGATGGACAAACGTATAGCAGGAACCGCGCTTATGCATTTGAAGAAACTATTTTAAAAAACACAGATAATGTTTTAGAAAAAAAGCTTTCTGATTATCGTGCGCCGGAAAGAGAAGCGAAAATTCCGATGATGGTTTTTGCGCCGACCATTGCAAACGACGGAAGAAAAATGGTGATCAGCGCACAGGGTGTTTCTTATCTCACTCAACCTGCAGGAACGTCGAATGTCAGCAATAATTATCTCGCAGACGGGATTGAATTCGCGCGTTTCTTCCACGACCAGGGGGCAGACAATGTTCGTTTTGCAAGTGTGCTCCGGATGAATGCAACGTTTCCTTACATCACACCATTAACCGATCTTCCGAGTGAACCGATGATCCAGGTGTTCGATGCAGGCATGCGTGATAATTTCGGAATGGATAATATCATGCGTTTCCTGTATACATTCCGCGAATGGATTGCTGCAAATACTTCCGGAATTATTTTATTACAAACGCGCGACAGGAGCAAAATTCATCCTGTTGAGAAGACTCCGAGCGGCACCATTGCAAATTCACTATCCCGTCCGCTGGCGAGCTTTTATGGCAATTTATTCAGGGTGCAGGATTACCAGCACGATTATGAAATTGAACAATCATCACACTGGTTTGCAGGAAAAATTGATGTGATTGATTTTGAGCTGTCGAATGATGCGCCTGATATTATTTCATTAAGCTGGCACCTGACACGTCGTGAGAAAAACAAAGTGATGGAATCCATGCATACACCGAAAAATAAGCTGGCGTTGAAAAAATTCCTGGAGCTGTTCAATGATGAAGCAGGTTTCTCCTCGAGGCTTCAAGCTTCCTCCCCTGACCTTTCGCCTAATTAATTTCAAGCAAATATCTTTTCTTTACTACTGAATCTCTTTTGGATGGAAGAAGAAAATTCATTGTAAGAAATTGCACCGAATAATGTTGAAATTCTTTTTGCGATAAAATAGTAAAACCATCCGCTTCAATTTTACTTTTCCCTTCTTCATCAGCAACAATGAAAATTTTCTTGTCTTGCATCTTTCCCCGGATGGCAAAGCTGTCAGCAAGCGTACGAACATGCATGCCGGAATAAAAGTTTAACGCATGATCGGTGTGGACGAAATAATAGATCTGTTCCTCTGAGAGCTTTTTTTCTTTTATAAATTTTCCAATTTCATTTCCTGACTGATATTTTAAAAGGTTCGGATAAAAATGCGTGTTGCCCGTGAAATAAAACGCGAGCAAAGCGATTAGCAACGGAAAGAAAAGTTTTTCAAACGGATCTGTAAGCTTCCACGCAAGAATAATTCCTGCAAGAAAAAGGCAATACACTGCAACCAGCGTAAGCAATGAAGCATTCGGGAAAACAACAAAAAGAAAAAATGTTGCAACACCTGCGAGCGCGATGAAAAATATCCAGTGCAGCACAGCGAAAAACCGGTAAAGCTTTTTCCGTTCCGTATTCAGCACATCGTGAACTAAAAAATGTGCAGAAAGAATAGCAGCAAGCGGAAGCAACACGTACACATAATGAGGCAATTTATAACGCGATGCAGAGAGTGCGATGAACATCAAAACGAAACCGCCTGTTGAAACCAGTTCAGGCAGAAAACCCGGTTTGAATTTTGTTTTCGCAAGAATAAAAAGGTTTTTGAAAAGTCCGCACACAAGCAAAATGCACCACGGAAAAAATACCCAGAGGAATGTGTGCGTAAAAAAGAACGGACCTGCACCATTGTCGAATTTTGATCCCCAATCACTTTCGCCGGTGATCCTGCCGAAACTTTGTGTCCAGAAATAAAAGCGCAATCCTGAAACACCGGTATGTCCGTCAATAGTTTTTTCAGGA
>JBKJMR010000098.1:0-2789 GCA_046596275.1 Bacteroidia bacterium
CTTTATCACAACTGCGGAATCGGTGGCGCGATGTATGAATCCATTCTTATTCAAACATTGTTCAGCGAACAGATGACTGCTTTAAATCCGAATGTGGTCATCATCGATTTCGGAACCAATGATTATTTATACGACGACAGCATCAAGTCGAATGAAGAAGAGAAAATTGTTAAAGTGATTCGTAAAGTAAGAGCAGCTGCGCCGAATGCGAGCATTATTCTTACCAGCACGATGGACATGTATTACAAAGGTGATCATGTGCAAAGTGGTGAAGCCTTCTCCGACATTATCCGCAAAGTTGCAAAGGCGGAAAATTGTGGATTTTTCGATTGGTATTGGGTCGCCGGCGGCTGGGATGTATTGCCGAAATTCAAAGAAGATCAGCTTTGTAATCCGGACGGTGTGCACATGTCGCCGCGTGGTTACCGGATGAAAGGAAGCTTAATGAGTGAAGCGATGGCAGGCACGATCGACTTCATGAAAAAAAATCCGAAGATGGATTCGCTCATCATTCCGCTTGATTCGATAAAAGTGCAGCAACAGGCATACAAGCTGCGCCAGGATTCCGATTCCGTTGCGGTTGGTCCGACAGTGAAAGTGATGCATAAGATCCGCAGGGGCGAAAGTCTTTCTGTGATCGCGAGCAAATATCATGTTACGGTAAATCAATTGCGTAAATGGAATCACATGCAATCGAATTTGATTCACACGGGAAAATATCTTGTCGTGTATTGCGATCCGAAATACAAACCAAAGCCGAAACCGAAACCAAAGCCGGCTACGACAACCGCGCCAAAACCAAAGTAGATTGGTTATCTTCGGTTAATCATTTCCATTTTATATTTTCATTTATACTGAAACTATGCGCACTTCTTTTTCGACATTCATATGTATTACCGGTCTCTTACTTTTTGCTGCCTGCGGACAATCATCAGAAGGAGCAAAACCCTCTGCAGACTCCGAACTTTCGGTAATAATTCCTTCAGACACGGTTGTTCCAAAGCTTGCGATTGATTCCGTGAATGTGAATGTAGTGCCTGTTCCTTCTACAAACGAAGGAACAAGCAAAGAAGTAATTGTGAACGAAGGAATTGTTTATTGCTCACGTCCCTATTGTGGAGGCGCAAGGCCAACGGAAGAAATTATTGCAGAAAAAAAGAAATCGGTCCTGCTCACGAACACTACTTTGAAAATGAAAAACAAAGCTGGCGTTGAATACGTTGTTACGACAAATGATAAAGGGATTTTCAGATCAGGAATTCCGGCCGGGCAATACGATGTTTACCTTACCGTAAAAACGAACAAAACAATTTACAATGTGAGTCCGGAAACATGTGATAAATGTTTGACTGAACCCATGGGATATGTCACCATCCGCCAGGGACAACAAGCTTCATTCACGATCCATTTCAGATGTGGACCGAATGATAAATTGAGGCCGTAATTATTTTCGTTTTTCCATGTGCCAACAATCTTGCTTTCTCTGCGTGTAAACAACATGCTACGTTTTTAAGATCATAAAACTTATGAAAAAAATAACTTTTCTTTGGGTTGTCCAAGTTTTGTTGTCATTAAACGTTTATGCCCAGGAGATTGGTTATAATAAAAAAGATTTTGAAGCAATAAAGAGCAGGCCATTGATCGTGATGCTCGAAACGGAGAGTGATGTTGTCATCAATCGGTTAAAGAAAACAGGAAAAGAAAATAAGATTGCCGAATACCAGGCGCTTGTAAAAAAACACAACGAAAATCTGCGTTCGATCTTTACCAAATATTGTTCAATTGGAACTCGCATTGAATTTAAGTCAAAAGCAGGAATTGATTCGCTTGGGAAGACAAAGGATTATGCAATCGCATCTTACAGGACATTAGAATTTACACCCGGGAAACCCAATGAAATTGAAGGGAATCCTGACGGGGAATATTATTGGCTTGACTGGAATCCTGATCGCTGGAATTCTAACGGAACGACTGAACGTGATTATTTATACGGCTTCTCGGTTTTTGAGATCAGGTTGTCTGAGTATTATCCAAAACAGAACTTCCTCGCATTCTATGTGAGTATGGTCGGTCATGTTTTTCCGAGAGCATCAGATATTTTATACAACATTATAAGTGCCAATGGCTTTTTCGCTGATAAGGAAGACAGCAAAAACGGTCCGGTAACTACGGACCCTGGTCTTAAAAACAAAACACTTTTAATTCCTAAATCACTTCTTTCCCCGGATTTAAGTGTACAGGGAATTGCAGCTTCATATCCTTACAAATATGAGGTGGTAGAAGATTCCGTATATGAATCGCGCATCTTAACCGTCCCGGAAGATTACCTGTTCTTTTTTATTCAGCCTATAATTGTTTCGACCATGGGTAATGGTCAAATAAATGCATACGACAGGTCACCTTATTATTATATGCATTACGCGATAAATCCCACAGCTAAAAAGCGAACATTCAGCGCATTTTATTCCGAAGGCCCGACGCGTGAGGATATAAAAGGATCAAGGGCTATGAATAGGAATAAATTTATGACGCCTGAAAGTTTGAAAGGGTTATTGGAGAATCGGTTTGGGAAGTGAGGAAGGAAATTTAAATTGGTTGACCGAATGACGGGAAGAGGCCGTAGTTATTTTTTCCTTGTATTAATTATCACAACAATAAGGATAACAGTTCCAAGAATTCCTCCAAGCGCTGCGATCAAAACCTCAAAGGAAACGCCGATAAATCCTAAAATTCTATTCATAAGCGATTATTTTTTTGCTGAGTTTTTTGAGTTGATTGTAAATTAAATC
>JBKJMR010000160.1:0-5122 GCA_046596275.1 Bacteroidia bacterium
CGAACATTGTATGTCTCCAGCGATGCTAAATTCCGCAAACCGATATATACGCATTGTGTAATCAAAGTGTACATACGCCAAATGGATACATTGTATGTGCGTAATGGTGGTGCAAATGTGATCTGCCCGGATAAAATTTCTCTTTCACAACCGCTCGATATTAAAGTGCAAAGTGAAGGAAATACATCGCTGTACCTGGAAGTTCCGTCTATTAAAATACTTTGCCAGGCACAAGGAGATGTTGCGCTACGCGGCAGCTGCGAAAAGCTTGAAATTAAAAATCAAAGCGAAGGACATTTCAATGCATTACACCTCAAAGCCGGTGAGGTATCTATTAAAAACATGGCGGAAGGAAATATTGAACTCTATGCCGAAAAAACCATTAGCATAAAACATTTTGGTCATGGATACATTCATTATTACGGCCCTGCAACTGTAAAAGATGTTTTGCAATATGGCGATGGGGAAGTTAAACATATGAAAGGTGAGCCTGAGGAGGAAGTGGTGGGAGAATAAATTCTCAGTGGACACGTCTGAACTTTTGTCTATTCTTAAAAATAAAAGTTTTGAAGGCATTATGATCGGAGCGGGATTAAGGATTCCTCCATCCAATTTTATTCTGTTTGAACAAACGATCAATACTGTTCACGAAAATGGAGGGAATTCTAAATTATTTTCAATACGAATCCATTGGATACGCTGGATGCTGTGAAGCGGTGGATTTAAGCATACCTTGAAATTAAGAATGGGAAACGGACTGCGTGATGAATGCGGTCCGTTTACTTATTTAAGTTTGATCAACAACCATCACCTTGTGGTTTTACCTGCGCAGTATCCACTCCGGGAGCAAGATAGTATCGTAATGGCGAAGGAAAAAACAGCTTTGGTCCAATTACCTGGTTGGATTTTTTGTAATGCTTTTTTACCCGCTTATTTTCTTCATTCGCAAAAGAAGTACGCGTAATAAAAAGAACTGTGGCAGTTGTAAAAATTACTGCGGCTGAAGTGACAATTAATTTTTTCATGATATGATGTTTTAAATTAAGAACGTGTTATTATAAGTTAACAGCCTCCTGTTGTATCAGCCAATGCGGAATCCAGCATCGGAATCATAAAAAACTTTTTTGCAGGAATGGGTTGTGGCTTGTTTGTTTCTTCTTTTTCTTCACTCTTTTTACAACCGGTTTTGTTTCCTGCACTATCCATACATTTTAAAGTGGCAGTATCTTCGTAAAAAGTAAATTTCCCCCAACCACTTTCGTCCAGGCATTCTTGCCCATATTTCTCATTGCATTTTATTTCACTTTTATCATTGCCTTTTGCAAAAGCAGTGAGAGAAATAAATAAAACAATTGCTGATGACAGAACGACTGTTGCTGATGTTATGATTAATTTTTTCATTTATGTATCGTTTTTAATTATAATCAAAGATGGGATTGAATTAAAAGCAATCCTGTTACTGAGCAGTTATTGAGTTGTTAATGACTTGTTATTGCAGCTGATTTAACCGGGGAAGAAAGCTAATTTTGAATATCCAGATGAAGCTGAACCGAACTTATTTATTTATTGCCGTTTCTTCTATCGCGTTACTAATCGTGCTGGTCATCCAGGTGAATTGGATTTTCCAAACCGCGCAAATTAAAGAAGAGCTGTTTAATGAAAAGGCGAATATCGTTCTTGCACGAACAACTGATGCGCTGCTTTCTGATACCGAAACCTGTAAGAAAATAGAAGCTTGCATGGATAAGGATAGTTCTTCTCAATCAGCCGCACAATTAGGAAAAAATGAAATTCATAAAATAGATTCCTTGCTAACGCATTATATGAATTTTTATAATTTTCATGTCGGCTATTCTTTCGAGGTGATCAGACCACAGGCAGCGATATATAAAAATGCAGGTCTCTTTAAAACGGAAAACGCAACTGACCAGGCGGGATGCTATCAGAAGCCGTTGGAGGAAATGACAACGAATAACGGAATAGAATTGAAGCTCATCTTCCCGGAGAAAAAACAATTCATCATCGCTGAGATGGGACCTTTGTTTATCACTTCTGTTATATTGATACTGATTGTGCTTGTGTTGTTTTGGCGCACTATTTTATCGCTCATAAAAGAGAAAAAAATAGCGCAGCACACCACAGAGTTTTTAAATAACATGACGCATGAATTTAAAACACCTTTAACGAATATTGCTTTAGCAGGAAAGATGATCGTTAAAGACTCGATGATTAAGCAGGAAGATAAAATAAAACATTACTCAGGAATAATTCTTGAAGAGAATGAAAAGCTACGACTACAAGTGGAGCAAGTCTTAAGCATGACGGCACTTGAGCGCGGCGAAATTCCATTGCACAAAAAAGAATTAAATTTTCATGAGCTTGTTCATGATGCGATAAAATGTATCGGCATACAAATTGAAAATGCGCAGGGCGAATTAAAATTTAATCCGGCGGCGGAACGGTTTTCGGTAATCGGAGATAAAGCACATCTTACAAATGCCTTATGCAATCTTGTTGATAATGCAATTAAATATGCAAAAGAAAAACCAACAATGTCTATTCAAACGACAAACAAGGATGCGCAGTTAATAGTTGTAATTTCCGATAATGGTATTGGTATAGAAAAGCAATACCAGGAAAAAGTATTCGATAAATTTTTCAGAGTTCCGACAGGCGATGTGCATGATGTGAAAGGATTTGGTCTCGGTTTAGCGTATGTGAAAAAAATCATTGAATTGCATGATGGAACAATTGAGCTTCAAAGTGAAAAAGGAAATGGAACAACATTCATAATAACCTTACCAAATGCCTGAAGCCCGACTCAAAATATTATTGGCGGAAGACGATCTTAATTTAGGAATGCTTTTGGTTGATTACCTCGGGACAGAGGGATTCAATGTAAAGCTTTGTAAGGACGGTGAGCTTGCAATTAAAGCTTTTAATGATGAGTTGTTTGATCTTTGCTTATTTGATGTGATGATGCCGAAGATGGATGGCTTTTCACTTGCAAAAGCAATCAGGGTAAAGGATAAAAAAATTCCGGTCATTTTTATTTCTGCAAAATCGTTGAAAGAAGATAAATTGAAAGGGTATGGTTTAGGTGCGGATGATTATATCACAAAACCATTTGACGAGGAAGAATTATTGTGGAAGATCAAAGCGGTCATTCGCAGGAGCCCGGTAAAAGAAAATGAAAGCAAGGCAATTATTCCAATAGGAAAATATTTATTCGATTTTAATAATCAATCCTTATCGATAGGAGGTAAGACAAAACGTATAACCGAAAAGGAAAGCGAGATACTGAACTATTTATCTGTTCACCGGAACAAAGTGATAAAACGCGAAGAGCTGCTGAAAGAAATCTGGGGAGAGAATGATTATTTTTTCGGAAGAAGCCTGGATGTATTCATCACGAAGATTCGAAAATACCTTAAAGAAGATCCGGGTTTGCGAATTGAAAATGTTTTTGGCGTGGGATTTATTTTTAATGTTCCTGTAGAATAAAAAGACTGGATTTTCATTCTCTGAAAATTTAATTATAAGAAGTGGAAAACAAGTATTCGTACATATGTTCCCAATAGCTACCGGGACGCATCTCTTTCAAATTATTCCCATTCCAAGCGAAACGGAAAGCAAGATCAACAGCACAGCAACAGTAACCTGCACAAACTTCAATGTTACTTTTTTCAACAGCTTATTCCCGATAACCGCCCCGAGAATTGCAGAGATGGTTGCAATGATCACCAACATCCAGTTATCGCTTACATCACTCCAGGAAAGTTTTGTTGCATAAACACTCAGCCGTGTAAAATCCACAAAACAAGAAATGACAACTGTTGTGGCAACAAAAGCTTCTTTGGATAAACCAGCACGAATTAAAAAAGCGCTTCGCAACGCTCCCTGGTTTCCTGAGAGTCCGCCGAAGAATCCGCTGAGCATTCCACCGAGCGGCATGTACTTTTTTCCGAATTGCATATTGTTCAGCGCAGGAACTAAATCCATCAGCGCAAAGAAAATCAGCAAAATGGAAATAATAAATTTCACTGTGTACACTTCAAACGTTCTTCCGAAAAGTTCGTAAGAAAATAAAGGTTGTGAATCCGGAATCTGTACCAGCACCCACGCGCCAATAAATGCAGCGAGCACAGCAGGAATTCCGAAACGGATTAGCACAGCTCTATCTGCTTTTTTTCCAATCAATGTCAGCTTGAAAATATTATTCAAAAAATGCACTATTCCCGTCAAGCCGATAGCAATGTCGACAGGAAAAAAAATCATGAAGACAGGAGTGAGAATTGTTCCCAGGCCGAAACCTGAAAAGAAAGTCAGGATCGCGGCCAGGAATGCAACAAGTGAAATTAAAAGTATGTCCACGCTCAGCAAAAATATGCCAAATCATCTACGGTACAAGAGAATTACTATTTGACAACCACACTTTGCAAGGAAATTCTACGCTTATTACATTTAACTATTACGCAAATGAAAAAAACCAGTATCTTAATGGTACATCTGCGAATCTCCTGGAAAATCCTCAAAATGACCGATAAAGCAAAAATTGTATTATTATTTTCTATTTGTGTTATCGTGCTTTTTATCACCGGTGTGTTTTCATTCGGTACTGCCTTCAAGTATAAAAATTCTACTGAATCGGTTTCTCATACGCAACTGGTAATCGCAGAGAGTCAGAATATCTTGATCGACATGCTGGATATAGAAACTTCACAGCGTGGTTTTGTCATTGAAGGCGACAACAGGTTTCTGAATGATTATAAAAAAGCAATTGATCATATTAATAAATCGATCAAAAAAATTCGCACGTTAACAGCAGATAATGATTCCCAGACTTATCTTTTAGATACTATTTCGAATTTGGTAGATAGTAAATTAATGTTTGCCCAACGTGTCGTTATCGAAAGGCAACAGAATGGATTTGAAAAAGCACGGCAACTTGTGCACTCCGAGATTGGAGAAAATCTTAAGAAAGAAATTCGGGAAGAGGTGCAGAAATTTATTCATAATGAGGAAATACTGCTATCTAACAGGCTTAATATGGCCAATGACAATTTCCGAAGCACTTTGTTCTCGATAGTTTCAGCCATCCTGTTAACGATTAGTATTGTAT
>JBKJMR010000083.1:0-5258 GCA_046596275.1 Bacteroidia bacterium
CGTCACTTGTCCCCCGTCACCCGTCCCCTGTCCCTCGTCCCTCGTCCCCTGTCCCTTGTCCCTTTCTTACCTGAGAACTGTTCGCGAAACAGAATTTAATCCGTCTGAAATGCGGATGAAATAAAGTGATTTGCTCCAGCCGGCGACGTTGATGTGATGAGCCGAATTAACTGCAGCATCTTGTGAGCTGTAAATTAATTTTCCTTCCGCGTTGTAAACTTCAATCGTCACGATGCCATTCGCATGCGTGTAATCAATTTCCAAATCGTCAGCATTAAAAAATGTGTGGACCAATTGCAGGTTTTGATTTCCGCAATTTTTTGTGTCAACGACAATGATCTTGCTGTAGGAATAGTGACCGTTAAAATCCGTTTGTTTAATGCGGTAATAGTTGGCACCGGAAAAAGGATCTGTATCACTGAACTCGTAACTTAAAAGTTGAGAGCTGTTGCCTGCGCCGTTTACATTACCTACAGCCGCAAAAGAGATTCCATCCACAGATCTTTCAACAGTGAAAAAATCATTGTCCGTTTCTGTGGCCGTTGCCCATTTAAGCGAAACGTAATTTTCTGCACACGCCCCATCGAAACGAATCATTTCTATCGGCAAAGGAGTGATGGGAATAAATCCGATCGTAAACGGACTGAAATAGGTGACAGGTGCAGCCGAAACAACTGTTCCCGCAGCCGTTGTGCCTGTATTTCCGCCATTGCCTTCATCCTGCCAGGTAACAAGATCGAAATGCGCAACGCGGGTATCACTTACTTGTGGAATGGCAGGACAGGAGTTTGCATCCCACGTAAGCGTGACGTTTGTAGCTGCGGTGCTTGCTGCCGGAAGACGGTTAAGCACCCAATATTCGCATGCGTCGATATACGACAAGGTGGGTGCAAGGTTGTTATTATATACAACCTGCGGATTTGCATAAAAATATTCTGCTGTGAATGATTCCACTGCTGTTGCAAGCTTTATCTCATCAACAGCAAAGGAAGGATCTGCTCCCGCACCATCCTCATTATTCACCCACCGGAAACCGATTTTCACATTCGGATTATTATCAGCGCTTGCCGGAAGTGTAATGGTTCGTGCTGTCCATGTTCCCTGACCGCTGCATAAAACAACCTTCGGCGGATCATCAATTTGTGCCCACACGGCGCCGTCGAAATACCAAACGGTTGCATTATCCAACGTTGTTTGTCCGCCTTCAATATAATTGAACGAAAGAGTTATGCCTGTTTTCCCTGTGCAATTAATTACCGGTGACTCTGCACGTTTATCAGTCGTGACAGTATTATTACAAGTTACCGGGCAGAATGAACATGCAAATCCTCCGGGGCCATTTGCATCATAAGCTGCACCACAATCTCCTGCGGGACAGAAAAAACAGGCGAGAGTTGTTGATGCTGTATTTGCAATGTGTAATGTTTGATTTGACCCGCAAGCAGCTCCGCATGAACCCGCAGGCATTCCGTTTTCTGCGCAGCTTACAAACCAGTCATTCGGCGAAGTTCCATTTGCACCATTCGTAATTGTCCATGCACCGTTTGATCCAACATAAGCAGATCCAGGACAACCTGTTGTGCAGCCATTCGTAAAAGTTTCCGTCCAGAAAGGTCCACTTGTAGGCGTGTAAGTTCCGATTGACAAAGCCTGGTAATCTGCATTTTTACCTATAGGAAAAGTAAATGCGGTGGTTCCGAAATATTGAACGGGACCGTTTGCAAAACTCGTATTATTCGCACCTGTAACTGTTGCCGTGCTTGCAAAAATCAAAAGGTTTGCAGTAGTTGTATTGATAATTCCGCCGGTAAATGTCATCAGGTTATCAATAGTCATTACACGGTTAAGTGTGACAGAATTTCCTGACTTGTTAAGTGTGCAATCCCATACATTTAATGTTCCTGTACCTGAAATGTTTTGTGCATTTCCTCCGCTGAAAATTAATTTGCGTCCATCATTTGCATCGTAGCTGATGGTTCCACTCACAGTAAGATTTCCCTGTATATCCAACCCGGTGCCGAAATTGCGCAATGTATTTCCTGCGCGGATAAGAACATTTCCATTTACAACCACAGGATTAACATATGTATTTGTGCTTTGAAAGCTTACGGTATTTGTTCCGCTTCCACCAACATCTAAGTTTCCTTTTATTGTTGCAGAAATTGTTGAGCCGGTAAAGGAAGAGCCGAGTGGTGTAACCCATGCAGTGCCCGTGTTATTTTCAATCGTCAGGTTAGGATAAACAGAACCGGTTCCGGGGGTTGTGGTCGATAAAGCAGGTTGCGCTGTTCCTGTTTTCCGAAGGATCCAATTTGAAGTAGAGGGAATAGTTGCAATTCCTCCCTGGTAACTGGATTGCCACAAATTCGAAGAGCTTGCTGTAGTTTTTATAAGTGTCCCTGATGCACCCATTTGCCAGGTTGCGCCTGCATTCCACGAAATGCTGGAAGTTGACATGTCGCCGAAAGTACCGTTGATCTGGAGGTCGACACCAGCTCCGTTAAAAATGGTGAGAATAATTCCGGCAGAAGTATTCATTGTTCCGTTTACAATTGCTTCATCTACCGTAACTGCGGCAGGAATTGTAACTGTATGTCCGGCCTGGATAGTAATTACTCCATTGGTGTTATTAGGAGTTCCGGCCGGTGCTACCCACGCGGTGCCATTCCATGTTTGCCATGTGGTTACAACATTCCAATTCCCTGTTGCTGCAGATTGGAAATCACCAATATTCTGCGCACAGAGAAAAGTAAAGCAAGAAGCGAAGAAGATTGTTAGGGAAATCTTTTTCATTATGCCGTATCAGTAGGGATTGATACAGCTCTAAATTAGGCTTTTACGGCAATCAAACAATTCGCAGATTGCTTACATTATCATCATTTGTTAACCAAAGCAGCAACATATTTTCCGATAATGTCAAACTCAATATTAACTTTTTGCCCTTCTTTCAAGCTCGAAAAGTTGGTGTGCTCAAACGTGTATGGAATAATTGCTACACCGAATTCCCCGGGCCGTGCATCCACAACCGTCAGGCTGACGCCATTTATACAAACGGAACCTTTTGAAACTGTTAATCCTGCTTTTTCATCATAACGGAAACGAAACATCCAGCTGCCGTTATCTTCTTTTACTTCAAAACAATCAGCGGTAGTATCCACATGTCCCTGCACAATATGCCCGTCGAGACGATCACCGATTTTCATGCAACGTTCTAAATTGACAAGATCACCCGTTTGTAATGCACCGAGATTGGTTTTACGAAGTGTTTCGGAAATAGCTGTAACGGTATAATGTGAATCCTGAATTTCTGTTACGGTAAGACAAACACCATTATGTGCGATGCTCTGATCGACTTTTAGTTCTGAAACGAACGGAGCGGAAACTGAAAAATGAACATTACCGCCGTCTTCTTTTTTGCCTGTTATTTTGCCCGTGGCTTCAACAATTCCTGTGAACATATTTTATTAAAATTATAAATAACAAAATTCCAAATTCCAAATTCCACGATGAACGATTGGAATTTGGAATTTTATTTATGGGAGTTTGATTGTTATTGGAATTGCCCGATATCTTTTCCGAAGAGATGCACAAATCCTTTCAGCTCTCTGGGAATAACTCCTTCGAGACGAATTTCATTGACAATAGCAGTGTAATAATAAACGCCGTCTGTGCAAAGCTTGCGGGTGTTCATGTCACGACCATCCCAACGTATATTCGGATCGGTTGTCTGGAAAATCAACACGCCCCAGCGATCATAGATCCGTACTTCTACATCTTTAATGTAACGATAAGGGAAAGGAATGAAGAAGTCGTTTGTATTATCGCCATTCGGAGTAAATACATTCGGCAAAATATATTCAGGACAATTGTCAACACAAATTACATTGCTTTGTACGCTTTCATTTCCGAAAGAATCAACTGCGGTGATCGCATAACATGCCGCCACAGAAGAAAGATTATTCAGGGAAAGCATCGTATCGCCGGCAACTGAAATCGTATTTAGCAATACAAGCGGATCTCCTTCGACGAGTGAATAGTAAATATTGTATGACACTACATCATCCGTCCCGCAATTCATATTCATCGGGTTTGTCCAGATCAATTGATTGAGGCCGATGAAACAATCCGAATTCACAGCAAGATTCGGCGCGCAGGGTGGAGTAAGATCCTGTGGTGTTGCACATACACGTTGCGAACGATTGTACATGATTGGTGGCAATGTCGGATTGAAATAAGAGCCGTGGGCAGTAATGTAATAACAGTATTCACGGCCGTTTACCAAACCGGTATCGATGTACGACATGGAGGAAGGTGCAAGCGCGATGGAATCCCAAATCGAAGTGGTTGTATTAAAACGATAGATCGCGTATTCGAAATTTGTCCACGGCACTGCGTATTGCCAGCTTAACGTAACCGTATTATCAGAAGGAATTGCAGTAAGATAAACCGAAGAAGCAGGCTGACTGTTTCCGACCAGCGTAAAGCCATTCAGCGGATCTGTGTAATAGAATGCTAATCGGTACGTGTAGGCGGAATCCGTTGTATTGAGTGAATTGTCAGTTGCACTTGTATCAAGCTGGTTAAATGTAGCTGCTGTAGACGTTGCGACAAGTGTAATTGGATTTACATAGGAGAATCCATTCGAGCGTGTTAATTCAAGCTTCCATGGTCCCGGATATTGTATCGTGTCAAAATCAATACCGTTTGGAATTGCATTGACCCAACGCACGAACATATCGCCTGCGGTTGTGCTCGTAGTCATAACATCAACATTTGTAATAACAGGTACATCGCGTATTAATTCGCTGCAGGCTTCAGGTGATGCATAACTTTCAGCACCGTCATTAAAGAATGCACAAACACGGTAACAATAATCAACGCCCGGAATTAATCCATTTCCGCCATTGTTATCTGCGAACGTGGTATTGTTAATTCCTAAAACTGTTCCGATAAGCACAAAACCAGTGTACGCGGGAACTCCCGTTTCACACTGCGCAGGATTCCACGCACTCGGACCCTGGCGACGATAAACCCTGTATCCCCTGCAATAATTTCCAACCGGATCGCATGGGTTAACTCCCCAGTCTAAATTCATTTGTGATCCCTGCGGATTTGCATTCAGAAAGACAGGTCCCTGGGAAACAACGGTGATGCGCATGGATTCAATATCTGCAAGCGCAGGAGAGCCATTGTCAGTTACTTTGAAAGTTACTATCCAGGGCTGAAGACGTACGCGGTCGCAAGTTGTCTGCCAGTTA
>JBKJMR010000319.1:0-5083 GCA_046596275.1 Bacteroidia bacterium
CTTCGATACTTTTAAACCTGTGAACGAGCAGCATTTTTCCGATTCCTTTTTTGTGCAATGAATTTGCAACCATTCCCCACGCCATGCGCGCAACTGATTCCTCCCGCGCAATGTAAAATCCGCCGCAGCCCGCTATTTCATTATCGTGCTCTGCAACATAATAATATTCTGCCTTTGCATTGTCGTAAGCAACTTTTCCTTCATCCTGCCCGTTCAGCCAGGTTTCAAAATACGCTACCTCTTCACTGGTAAAAAACTTCGGAATATTGCTTTTGAAAATTTCAATGCAAGCTGTTCTGTCGCTTGGCTTGTACTCCCTGATCGTAATTGTGCTCATAAATTCAGATTCACTTCTCTAAATTTAATTCTAAATAACGTAAATAGCAATTTGCAATTAATAACCGCGTATACTATTTTGAATGCAGCTGCTTCTCGAGCAATGCTAATCCTTCTTCAAATGAATGCGGATTATAACCTAATTCTCTTTTTGCTTTTTCTATAATTAATCCTGTGCGCCATGGACGCTTTGCAGGTTGTTTGATCGATTCCGATTTTGATGGCGTAACCAATGATTTATCCAGCTTCCAATAATCTGCAACACGATACACCAGCTCGAGTACGCTCATTTGGTCTTTTCCTGCAATGTGAAAAATTCCTGTCGCACCTTTTTCTGCGCAAAGCAAACATCCTTCTGCAAGATCTTCAGCAAGTGTTGGTGAACGGAATTGATCGTCCACAATATTTATTTTTTGTTGTTTCTCCAATGCCTCTTTCGCCCACAAAACAATATTGGAACGGCTCATATTATCTACAATGCCATAAACAATGATCGTTCGTAAGATGGCCCATTTAATTGTGGAAGCCTGCAGCAATTTTTCAGCTTCAAGCTTCGACCATGCGTAATAGCTTAGCGGATTTGTTTTATCTGTTTCGCGATACGGACCATTCTCGCCGTCAAAAACAAAATCGGTGGAAAGATGAATGAACTGGCATTGCCCGCTTTCTGGCTGCCACACTTCATTGATGTCGATGAAATTCTGAACAGCAGTAACGTTCATTGCAAAACATTCTTCCTTCTGTGTTTCACATGCATCAACGTTTGTCATTGCTGCAGTGTTGACGATCACATCAGGCTGAAATTTTTTCATCGCAGAAAAAACTTCTTCACGACTTGTTATGTCGAGTGAGTGATACGTATAACCGTTCGTTTCAGAAAGTCGATTTTCTCCTTTGGAAGTTGCAATAATATTCCATTCACCGTTCTTTTTGTTACGGTCGAGCAAAGCATAGATCAGCTTCTGCCCGAGGAGGCCGTTACTTCCGGTGATGAGAATTGTTTTTTGCATTGTATTTCGGATGGGTCCGTTTTAGAATTTTACAAATCTAGCATTTATGCGAAGGAAAAAAGAACCCGCCACAAGAATGCGACGGGTTTCTTTTTATTTGTTGCTACTTACTTTGCGCAGCAATCTGCCGTACAAAACGGGCACTCGCATGTTGTGCAAGTTGAACATTCGGTAGTGGATTTTGCAATTACATTAGCTGCTACTACTGCACCTGCGGACATAACAATGACCGCGATGCTGAAAATTACTTTTTTCATGATCGTTATTTTTTAAGATTAAAATGAATTGATGTTATTACAGAGAATAAATCAAGCCATTTCCGGCGGCTGCCAACAATCAGAAGAATAAGAAGAAGGAAGGATTAAATCCGCGCCGGGATATTGGCGTTCGGATTCGGGATGTAAGCTGATCTTATAATTATTTTCTTCTAAAATTGCGCCGCAACAGAAAGCGCTTTGGAATACGTTTGTGCAACAAAGCGGGCAGCTGTTCTTTTCCTGCGGGCATTTCTTACGATTCTTTGGACATTCGTTGGAAACTGGTTCGCTGCATGTTTTCATTTTTTCGCATGCGTTTGTCATCTTCACCGCAGCTGCAATAACGGGCTGCGAGGATATTAAAACGAAATAAAATGAAAGCAGAATTGCGGCGATTTTCATCGGGATAAATTTAGCGATAATCGGGCCACATATAAAGATTTAACCTTTTTTGACGGGGAAAGAAAATGGATTTGGGAAATAAGAAGTTAATGCCTGGGTCGATGAGATTTTTAGCCCTGTAGGGGCGACATTTTTTCCACGCGTATTGCCCCTTTGTAGGAGAGGCGCGTAGAGAAAATGTCGCCCCTACAGGGCTCGATGTCCTTAAGGATATTGTTTTTAAAAAAATGTCGCCCCTACAGGGCTTTAAGTTAGGATAGATGGTTTTGTTACAAAAGTGTCGTCCCTACTGGACTAAATACCGGACAATAAAAAAACGAATGAGCTACCCTATCCGGCCTTGATTTAAAATCTAAACTATTTCCTATTTCCCTATTACCAATTTCTTATTTCTCCCGTCAGGACAATAATTCTTTCAACCGCAAAATCTGCTCCTGTGTTCCGAGAACAAATAATTTTCCGTCGGGAATTAGTTGTGTATCAGGATCGGGATTGATGATGTATTCGCCGTTTCCTTTTTTGAATCCGACAATATTTGCGCCTGATTTATTTCTTATCTCTAAATCGCGGATGGTTTTATTACGAAGATGTTGCGGAAGATTATCGAATGTAATTTCTTCGAGATTAATATCGGGTCCGCCTTGTCCTGTGATGTGATCGATAAATTCAATTACATCCGGTTTCAAAACGAGCGAAGCCATATGCGCGCCGCCGATCTTATCCGGCATGATTACATTATCTGCGCCGGCGGTTTTTAATTTTCTATCGGAGTTATCATCAGATGCGCGTGAAATAATTGTAAGCTTTGGATTAAGCGCACGTGCACTGAGCACTATAAAAAGATTATCTGCATCGGTAGGCAACGAAGTGATAAGCGCAGAAGCACGATCGATACCGGCTTTTTCCAGCACATCATCCTGCGTTGCATCACCTTCGACCACCAATTCAGAATAGCGGTGATTGATGGCTTCGATGATATCTTTGTTCTGTTCGATCACTACAAACCTGCGGCCATGCTTTTTTAAAACATGCGCAGCCTGGCGACCGTTACGTCCGTAACCACAGATGATAACGTGACCTGAGAGTTTGGCTATTGCATTCACTTTTTTAACGCGTGAGTAATATTGACGGAATTCGCCGCTGAGAATGTAACTCGACAATGCCGAGAGAGCATAGGCAAATGTACCAAAACCAATAATGATGAGCACAATTGTAAAAACCTTTCCTCCTACTCCTAATTCATGCACTTCCCTGAAACCGACCGTTGCAATTGTCGTAACTGTCATATAAACCGCGTCAAGAAAGCTATAACGGTGATCGATGACCATATAGCCGACCGTTCCAATTACGATCACGCCAATCAACAGTACACCGGCAACGTAGAGTTTCTGGAAATAAAAGTAGGATCGCATTGGGGTAAATGTACGATTTATGATGTTTGATGTAGAATGTTTGATGTATGATGTTTGAGGTTTGAGGTAGGATGTTTGAGGTTTGATGTTTGATATAAGCAATATGTTGTTTGACTGCGTTTCCCGTCAGGAAAAATGCTTATTTACAAATAAAATTTCCCTAACGAGATATATCATTATAAGCAGGCCAGCGCTTTGGGTATTTCATGCCATTTCCTTTTCCCTTGTTCATTGAACATTGTTTGTTTGACATTGTTCATTATGCTCCAGGCTGATAATTGTCTGAATGCTTGCCTCGTGAGGAAATACTTGATCACAAAACAAAATTTAAGCTGAGAAGATGTATCAAATGCAGGAGAATACTTTGTGTTCAACTGTTGATAATTAGGAGATAAAATCACATCGTTTTTTTAAAATCGTAATTCGTACATCGTAATTCGTACATATTTTTGCAGAATGGATCAGTCAACGAGAAACCAATCCATTCTTGCGAAATATATTCCTGAACAGGCGGTTCCACTGATTTCAGAGTGGATACTGCATTTCAATTTCAAGCTGAAAATTAAAAAAAGCAGGCAATCGAAATTCGGTGATTATCGTCCTCCGTTGCCGGGGCGCAATCACCAGATCACCGTCAACCAGGATTTGAACAAGTTTGCATTCCTGCTTACGCTTGTGCATGAGATTGCTCATTTGCTTACGCAGGAACGTTTTGGAAATCGCGTGAAGCCGCACGGAGAAGAATGGAAAAATTCGTTTAAAGAATTGATGCGTCCTTTTATGCGACTGGAAATTTTTCCTGAAGATGTTTTCAAGGCGATTGTAGGCTACATGAAAAATCCTGCCGCATCAAGCTGTTCGGATGATCATTTATTGCGGATACTAAAAAAATATGATGCGCCGAGTGAATTTGTGCATCTTGAAACGCTTCCTTTGAATGCTGTTTTTATTTACAATCAGCGCTATTTTATCAAAGGACAAAAAATCCGCAAGCGTTATAAATGTTTGGAAAAAAATGCGCGGCATGTTTATTTGTTTGCTGCGCTTGCCGAAGTAAAAATGGCAGAAGATGCTGCTTAGCTGGCGCAGCGATTACGATCCTTTTTTTGTAAGATATTTTCCTGCCGTCATTACAACATTAGTTGCAATGATCGATCTTCCAAGCTGATCATAATGTTCGGTGACCTGGTCCTGTTCAATGAAATTTTTTCCGGGCACCTTTTCAATATTATCCACTACAATTACTCCATTCTTATTATATCGTTTCACCAGCAGATCTCGATTTTGCCTGATCAATGCTGCGAGCTGCGGCCCACCGATCGAATCTGCGTATTGTACATTCTCAGGCAGAAGATTAAAAACAAGATGAAGGTTTTTTTCTTTCGCCACTTCAACGATCTCATCGAAATCTTTTATTCTCGGATTGGCTAATGTATCAATTGAGAATCCCATGATTTTAATGAACGTGCAGGCAAAATTAATCCGGGCATGATCCCAGCTTCCATCCGGCAAAGTATCAACGCCCGCCATACAGCGCCATGAATCCCACTCACCGGAAGTTTTGTGCGGAAAGTCTGCTGGCACTTCCAGCTTGTCATGCTTCCAATGATCGAGGATGATAGGCGAACGTTCTTCCCAGGTTTTCTGATCATAATCACCCAACGAT
>JBKJMR010000343.1:0-8462 GCA_046596275.1 Bacteroidia bacterium
TTTTCATTGCGGTAATAGGATGGAATGTACATGTAGTAAATTTACCAATTCGCTAATACAAATTACCAATTAACAGGTACAATTTGCCAATTGCAATCCCACGGTCGCAAACTATTAAATGTTTTTACTTTCTATTCAGCGGTTCGTATCTTTAAGGAAATGAACCGAATAATTTTTCTGCTGTTTGCCTTTGCGCTTTTTTTTGTCTCCTGTAAAAAGGAAGAAGACACAGAATCGCCATTTATCGAAATACAATCTCCTGTCAATGGATTCCAGGCCAATATTTTTGACACGCTGCAGGTTCGTTTTTTTGCTTCGGATAATGTGAAGCTGGAGCATGTGCGTGTGCAATTGGTTACAACAAATCTTATTCCTGTTGGCCCTGCTGATTTCATTGAAGTGGAAGGTAATTCTTACAGCGCTGATTTTATTCATGTCATCAGCAATCACAGAATCGTTTCAGGGAATTATTATCTCGCTGTTGAAGCTTTTGATGGAATAAATACTTCGAAGGAATACGCATCAATTTATGTTACAGGAATTCCGAAACGGTTGAATGGATTTTTTGCAGCAACTATTCCTACTCCCGGCACATTATCTATTTACAAAAGCGATACATCATGGAATGCCTCGCTTTATGAATCCTATCCGAGTGATTTTACGGATATGGCAGTCAGTGCTTACTGGCAGCAGGTATACACCGCAGGAATTTATACAGGACCATTAAAAGCATTCAGCATCGACGGAACTTCTCCGGCATTTTCTATTCAATCGATCAGCGGACCAACTCCTTATTGGGGACCGTTAGCTGTAAAGGATGCGCGGTTGTGGGTTGCGTATCCTGCTTTGGGCGTTTTTAAGTCGCATGATAATACAGGGATGCCGAATTTTAATTCACCTGTTGATGCAGGATTTTATCCCGGAATTTCGTTGCAATCGGGTAGTCGCCTTTATACAGAGCAGAACGATATTTCATCTGCAAATGTGCGCATGGTGGTTTACACTACTGCGGGTGGCGCGCTGAAGGAAACAGCAATGAGTGTGGATGCAGTTGCTATGTTTGAAAAAGATGCAGACAATATTTATGTTGTCGGAAATACATTGGGGCAGGGACATTTGTTGCTGTATGATTATGTTACAAATGGATTTTGGGAACCTGTTTCTCTTCCTGCTGCTGCAGTTACTTCCGCCACACAAATTGACAGCAATACATTATTGATTGGGATGAGTAATGGAACTGTTTACAAATTCACTTACAACCCTGTTGGTTTGCTTACGTGGAGTTCAGCAATTAATCCGACAGCGTTGCGGTATGATGATGTGAATGCTGAAGTTTATTCAGCAGAAGGATTGAATGTGAAAGTTTACAATTACAATCCGTTTACATTGCTGCACACTGTACCGATTCCTTATACTGTAAATGATTTGGAATTGTGGTTTAATAAATAATCGGGGTGAAATTAAAATCCGAGTAATACAATTTGTCATTGTGCGGATCTATGAAAAGTAGTGGTTAGTTCGGAGTGGTTAGTTCGGAGAAATCGATGGTGTTTATCTACGAACTAAAAACTACGAACTATCAAATTTACACCAAAAGAAAATGTCCGAAGATTTCTCTCCGGACATTTTTAATTTTCATTAGGCAGGTTTCTTAAACGTGCCTAATGAAAACAATTATTTCACTTCATGCACAACACCCATCTTGCAGAACTTTTCGATTCGTTCGTTTACAAGTGTTGCTGTTTTTTTAGCTTTCAATTCAGCAACATTTTCGAGGATCACTTTTTTCACAGTTGCGAAAATTTCCTCCCAGTTTGCATGTGCTCCTCCAACAGGTTCTTTAATGATTCCATCGATCAGCTTTTGTCCGAGCATATCTTCGCCGGTCAATTTTAATGCAGCAGCAGCTTGTTCTTTGTGATCCCAGTTTCTCCAGAGAATGGAGGAACATGATTCAGGAGAAATAACGGAGTACCATGTATTTTCCAGCATCAAAACGCGATCCCCGATTCCTATTCCCAACGCACCGCCGGATGCGCCTTCACCGATGATAATGCAAATCACAGGGACTTTTAATCGTGCCATCTCCAATAAATTTCTCGCGATTGCTTCGCCTTGTCCACGCTCTTCTGCTTCCAATCCCGGAAATGCTCCCGGTGTATCGATCAGCGTGATCACAGGCTTGTTGAATTTTTCTGCAAGCTTCATCAACCGAAGTGCCTTGCGATAACCTTCAGGGTTTGGCATTCCGAAATTATGAAACTGGCGCAGCTTTGTGTTACGGCCTTTTTGCTGACCGATAAACATTACAGATTGTCCGTCCACCATTCCGAATCCGCCCACCATTGCTTTATCATCTTTCACCGTGCGGTCGCCATGCAATTCAATAAATGTTTCGCCGGCGATGGCTTTAATATAATCGAGTGTGTACGGACGATCAGGGTGACGTGATACCTGAACACGTTGCCATGGTGAAAGCTTGCCGTAAATTTCTTTTCTTTTGGTAGAAATTTTCTCTTCAATCTCTGTAAGCGATTTAGAAAGATCGACGCCGCTTTTTTCAGCAGTTTGAATCATCTTATCGCGGGCTTCTGCAAGCTCCTGGATAGGTTTCTCGAATTCAAGATAGTTCATGAGAAATCTCTTTTAGTGAGGGGCAAAGATAGGGAAGGATTTGGTAATCTGGTAACTGGGTAATTTGATAATTGAAGAGAAACAAATTAGAAATTAATTACCAAATTACCCAGTTATTAAATTACCAAATCTCCTTTATGGTGATTTCAGATTGTAAGTACATTTGATGCATGATCATTTACCCAAACGCAAAAATCAATCTTGGTCTGCATGTAATTGAAAAACGCCAGGATGGATTTCACAATATCGAATCGGTTTTTTATCCGGTGCAGTGGCAGGATATGCTGGAAGTTTTGCCTGATCCTTCTAAGGAAAGTGGTGTTACATTTTCTTCGAGTGGCATTCTAATTCCGGGTGATGCGAAAGATAATCTTTGTGTGAAAGCATATGAGCTGATCTCGAAAGATTACCCGATGCCGGCGGTGAAAGTGCATTTGCATAAATCAATTCCGATTGGCGCTGGATTGGGTGGTGGATCTTCGGACGCGGCATTCTTTATTAAAGCGCTGAATGAACTGTTTGAATTAAATCTTGCTTGGGGCGAATTACATCATTACGCAAAACAGCTTGGGGCTGACTGTTCTTTTTTTATTACCAACAGACCAGTGCTTGCAGAAGGAAAAGGTGATCAGCTGGAATCGATTGCTGTTTCGTTGCGTGGAATGTTTGTTGTAATTGTTTATCCTGGAATTCATGTGAATACCGCAGCGGCTTATTCAGGAATTATACCTGTGAAACCAACAGTCGCGCTGGAAAATTTAATCGTTGATACGCAGCTTGAAAAATGGAAAGAAGTTTTAGTAAATGATTTTGAGAAAACTGTTTTTGAAAAGCACCCGGAGATAAAACTGCTGAAGGAAAAGATGTATGAATGCGGTGCAATTTATGCTGCGATGAGTGGTAGTGGCTCTGCTGTGTTTGGGATTTTTGAAAAAGAAATTGATTTGAAGAATTCTTTTGATGGGAAACTGATGTGGCAGGGACAATTGTAAAGTCGCATTTCTGTTTGTCGCCTTCGATACATTTCGCGAATTCAAAATTCATTTTTCGATTAATCATTTTCTTCGCGAAACACTCAGTCTGACAAGAGAAAAATTGTATTGTCAGACTGAGTGTTTTTTGCCGGAGCAACTTTCTTTTTGCCGCGATGCTAAATGGCAAAAAATGTATCGAAGGCGACAAAAAGATAATGCGACAATTAAAATCACTTCGCTGCTTTACGCAACATGTAAATGGCGATGATGGTGAAGATTGCATTCGGCACCCAGACTGCTACATACGCGGGTAAAACTCCTGAGGCGGCGTACGAGGCGAACCATTGCATGAAGAAAATAAAAATGAAGCTCAGCGAAATTCCGACTCCTAAATGTCTTCCTGTTCCACCACGACTTTTCCTGCTTGAAACGGAGACGCCGATAATTGTTAAGATGAACGTAGCGAACGGAAATGCAATTCGTTTATGCTTTTCAATTTCATACAGCTGCACATTATCTGAGCCTTTCATTTTTTCATTGGCAATAAAATGATTGAGCTCGATGAATGTCATACTTTCCATGCGGTTTTCAGCACGTGCGAAATCTTTCGGATTAAGATTAAATGTGGTGTCGATGCGTTTACCGGAAACAAGACGCTCTTTTTTTCCTTGCATGTAACGAATTGTGTAGTCGAGAATGCTCCATCGGCTTTTAATGCTGTCCCATTTAATTTGTCGCGCGGATAATTTGAATTGCATTTCTGTTCCTTTCAATTTTTCGACAGTAAAACGTTCGCCGGTATTTTCATTTGTACTGTAGCTTTCCATATAAATGAAAACACCGGGTGCAACCTGGCGGTGAATGTCGCGGCCGCTGAACTGGTAATTGTTGTCGATGTACTTCGACATAAAACCAAGACGTGTTTTATTTGCGACGGGAATCAAATAATTATTCAGGAAGAGTGACGTAAGCGCGATCATTGTAGCGCCGATCATATACGGACGAAGCAAACGGTTGAAGCTGATGCCTGAGCTGAGCAACGCAACAATTTCTGTACGCGAGGCTAAACGCGATGTGAAAAAGATGACTGCAATAAATGTGAAAAGGTGGCTGAAAAGATTTACGAAATACGGAACGAAATTGAGATAATAATCAAAGATGATCTCACCAAGTGTAACTTCGGGCTGAAGGAAATCTTCAATTTTTTCGGAAATGTCGAATACGATGACAATGAGAATGATCAGCATAATAGACAGGAAGAATGTTCCGAGAAATTTTCTCAGAATATACCTGTCTAATATTGTTAAGCCTATCTTCATGTTGGTGGTTGGTGGTGGATAGGTTGGTGGTGTTGATTTCAGACCACTTTCTACCAACTACCCACTTTAGTTCAAAGTCTTCTTTCTAAATCAGGCACGATGTTTTTTTTCCATTCTACAAAAGTGCCGTCGATGATTTTTCTTCTTGCTTCTTTGACAAGGTCGAGATAAAAAGCGAGGTTGTGGATAGATGCGATCATACCGCCAAGCATTTCTTCGCTATGCATGAGATGGCGCAGGTATGCTTTGCTGTATTGCTGATCAACAAAAGCCGTGCCTGCTTCGTCTAAAATGCTGTGATCGTTTTTCCATTTTTCATTTCGCATATTCATGATACCATTGCGCGTGAAAAGCAAACCGTGGCGCGCATTTCGTGTGGGCAATACACAATCGAACATATCAATTCCGAGCGCTATGCATTCCAATAAATTTACCGGTGTGCCTACGCCCATCAGGTAACGTGGTTTTGCGGTTGGAAGAATATCGGTGACAAGATTTGTGAGCTCGTACATCATTTCTGCCGGTTCGCCAACTGAAAGTCCGCCGATTGCATTTCCTTCGCGGTCTTGTTCTGCAATAAATTCGGCTGATGCTTTGCGCAAATCTTTATAGGTGCTTCCCTGCACGATTGGAAAAAGCGTTTGGTCGTAACCGTATTTCGGCTGCGTGGAATCGAATTGTGTGATGCATCTTTTTAACCAGCGGTGCGTGAGGTCCATTGATTTTTTTGCTGCATCGTATTCGCACGGATACGGCGTGCATTCGTCAAACGCCATGATAATATCGGCGCCGATGGATCGCTGAATATCCATGACACGCTCGGGAGTGAAAATATGTTTTGATCCGTCTATGTGCGATTTGAATTCCACGCCTTCTTCATTCAGCTTGCGGCGATGCGAAAGTGAATACACCTGGAATCCGCCACTATCGGTAAGAATGGGTTTGTTCCAGCCGTTGAATTTGTGCAAGCCACCTGCAGTTTCGAGCACGTTAAGTCCGGGACGAAGAAAAAGATGGTAAGTATTGCCGAGTATGATTTGTGCTTTTATATCGGCATCGAGTTCGCGCTGGTGTACAGCTTTTACTGTTCCTGCTGTGCCGACCGGCATGAAGATGGGCGTTTCGATTTCGCCGTGCGCCGTTGTTATTTTGCCCGTACGCGCCTTGGAGTTCGGGTCAGTATGTTGGAGTTCAAATTTCACCGGGGCAAAGATAGGAAGGAAAAAAGGAGTGACGGGTGACAGGTGACAGGTGAAAGGGGACGGGTGACGAGTGGACGGGTGACAAGTGACTGGTTACGGAGAAAAGTGGGGATTGTAGTGACGCGAGGCATTGCGTGTGTTAGCACAGTTTCTGATTTTATTTTTTGCGTGAAGGATTGCAGCAAGCTACCCTGCCTGCAGGCGCGTGGACAGCGCTTCCGAAGGCAGGCATGTAGCGCGTAAAGCCTGACGGTGAAGGAACACCCTTCGTGTTTCCTTCACCGTCACGCCCAAATATCGCTCGCAGATTCAAATGATTTCGCAGATAGATTTTTTTTACTTGTTACCTGTTACTTTCCCTTTTTATTTTACCAATCACCTCCCCCGCGGCGGACACCAATCACCCTTTTTCCTCCCTTTGTTAATTACTTTGTTAGTTACCAAATCTGTCTTACGCCATTGTCCCTTGTGGTTGGGGCTACTTTTGCAAGATGGTGCAACAACTGACTGAATTTTCTGCGGGTATGGTGATTTTTTGGGCACTCGCATTCGGTTTTGTGGTGCAAATGTTTTACCATCTTTATTTTTTTCTGCGGCTGGCGCGATTTAAGGAGGGAACGAGAACGATAGATCTTCCTGCTATATCTGTAATTATTTGCGCGCGGAATGAGGACGATAACCTGACACAAAATCTGCCTTTAATATTCAGCCAGGATTATCCTGATTTTGAAGTGGTGGTGGTGAATGATTGTTCGTATGATTTGACGGGTGATGTGCTGGAGGAATTCGGGAAGAAAAATGCGAAGTTGAAAATTGTAACTATTAAGGAGGATGAATATTACCAGCACGGAAAAAAAGTGGCGGTAATGATGGGGATAAAAGGTGCGAAGCATGAACATTTAATTTTGACGGATGCAGATTGCCGGCCGGCTTCGGACCAATGGTTGCGCAAGGTGGCTTCGGATTTTGATGCGCAGACGGAAATTGTGATTGGTTATGGTCCGTATGAAAAAACGAAGGGAATACTGAATAAGCTGATTCGTTTTGATACTTTTTTTATTGCGCTTCAATATCTTTCTTATTCGCTTGCGGGAGTTACTTACATGGGTGTGGGAAGAAACCTGGCTTACAAAAAAGAATTGTTTTACCGCAAAAAAGGATTCGCTTCGCACTACCATATTCTGTCGGGTGATGATGATTTGTTTGTAAACGAGGCTGCGACAAAAACGAATACGAAAGTGGAATTAGACCCGACGAGCTTCTGTTATTCGGCGGCGAAAAAAACGTTGAAGGAATGGGTGCTTCAGAAAAAGAGGCATTTACAAACGGGAAAACAATACAAAGCGGGGCATAAATTTTTGCTCGGATTGTATGTGTTAAGTCAATGGATCTTCTGGGGTTGTTTTGTTGCGGCGCTGGTGATTTGGTTTGTACCTTATGTTGTGATTGGAATTTTCGTGGTTCGTCTTTCCATTCAAATGCTTATCTTTAATTTCGCAATGAAAAAAATGGGTGAGCGTGATTTGCTTCCGCTGGCCCCGTTAATGGAAATTTTCTTTATGCTATTTTACCCCATCATTACTACCTCCCGGATTTTTCAACGTAAGCGTAAATGGAATTGAGCGAACACGACAATTTATCGGATAAGGCCTTGTATGATTACAGGCTTGTAAAACGAGCCCTGGAAAACGCGGATCAGAAAGCATATGCCGAGCTGATGGGCCGCTACCGGGATTCGGTTTATTACATGTTGCTCAAGATGGTGAACAACAAGGATGATGCGGAGGATTTGACGGTAGAAGCATTCGGAAAAGCATTTAAGCGATTAAGCCAATACACACCGAATTTTGCGTTCAGCACCTGGTTATTCAGGATTGCTACAAATAATTGTATTGATTTTATCCGCCGTAAAAGGAAGAATACTTTTTCCATTGATCAGCCGATGGAAGATGATGAGGGTGGTGAAATGGTGATGGATCTGCGTTCTGATACGCTTGACCCGGAACAGCACATTATGAAAAAGCAAAAGATCATGATGCTGCGTGAGCTGGTGGATAAAATGAAACCACGTTATCGCACACTGATTGAAATGCGTTATTTCCAGGAACTTTCGTACGAAGAGATTGCCGATCAGCTGGAGCTTCCGCTGGGAACTGTGAAGGCGCAATTGTTCCGTGCGAGGGAGTTTCTTTATAATGTGTTGAAGAATACGCAGGGGAAGATATAGTAGGGGAAGGGCGATTAGTGTCCGCCGCGGCGGAGGTGATTGGTGAAAGGGGTTGTGACAGGTGACAGGTGACGAGTGATTGGGGAAAAGGGTTGTGACAGGTGAC
>JBKJMR010000142.1:0-3117 GCA_046596275.1 Bacteroidia bacterium
AAAAATAAAAAACCCGCAAGTATTCAGGTTTCTTTTCAGTCTCCTTATCCTTGCGGCTGTGTTGATTTATCAGACATTTCTTATCCGAGGTACGCTTTAAGCAATTTGCTTCTTGAACTGTGACGAAGGCGGCGAATCGCTTTTTCTTTGATCTGGCGAACGCGTTCACGGGTGAGGTCGAATTTTGCGCCGATCTCTTCCAGTGTTAATCCGTGCTGGCAACCGATTCCGAAGAAAAGTTTGATCACATCACGCTCACGCTCTGTCAATGTTGCGAGTGAACGTTCGATCTCTTTCTGCAACGATTCGTTCATCAGCAAACGGTCAGCGCGCGGAGAATCGTGATTCACGAGCACATCCAGCAAACTGTTGTCTTCACCATTCAAAAGCGGTGCATCCATGGATACGTGGCGGCCGGAAACACGCATGGTGTCGGCAACTTTATCTTCAGGAAGCTCAAGCACAACTGAAAGTTCAGCTGCAGTTGGTTCGCGTTCAAATTCCTGCTCAAGGCGGGAATACGCTTTATTAATTTTATTTAAAGAGCCAACCTGGTTCAAAGGCAGACGAACAATACGTGACTGTTCAGCCAAAGCCTGGAGAATCGATTGACGAATCCACCATACAGCGTACGAAATAAATTTAAAACCACGTGTTTCATCGAAACGACGAGCGGCTTTAATCAGACCGAGGTTTCCTTCATTGATTAAATCGGGAAGACTTAGTCCCTGGTTTTGGTATTGTTTTGCAACTGAAACGACGAAACGTAAGTTAGCTTTTACCATTTTAGCCAACGCGCGTTCGTCTCCATCGCGAATTTTCTTTGCCAACACTACCTCTTCCTCCGCAGTAATAAGATCTTCGCGACCAATTTCCTGGAGGTACTTGTCGAGCGAAGCGCTTTCGCGGTTCGTGATCGACTTGGTAATCTTTAGTTGTCTCATAGTTTTGTTTTTAGTCCTTCCACTCAAAAAACCAGCAGCACGTAAAGTTGGGTCATTTCAATTCCGGTGCAAAGGTAACTCCTGTAAGTCCGGAACACAAGTATTGCCGTAATCTTTTTACAACAAAACGTTAACCTGCTCAATATCTTGTGATAACGCTACTTACTTCTCGATCAATGGCAACTTCTGATCGACGAACGCATCACATTCCGAAAGCATAGTAGGCTTTTGAACCATTCGGGTACACGCCTTCAATTAAAATTCCTCCTTTCTTGTTGTCCAGGATTCGCTTTAATTCTTCCGGACTACTCACTTTATTTTTGTCAACGCTCGTGATGATAAATCCTTCGCGGATACCTGAATTACGAAGTTTTCCCGCTTCCAGTTTGCTCACACGGAGTCCGTTTTGAATATTCAAACGTTTCATATCCTCAGGAGCAATGGTCTCAAATGTCGCACCAAGTGTTTCCGCTTCTTCTGATTTATCATCTTTCTTCAGCAGTGCAGTCGCATTGTTTTTATTCTTTAAAATAACGCTTGCCGTTTTCTCTTTCGATCCGCGCACAAAAGTGATCACCACTTTATCTCCCGGGCGGAAACGATTGATCTGCTCCTGCAATTCAGCCACATTATTAACAGCAATATCACCCACACGTGTAATTACATCCCCACCTTCTATTCCCGCAGCAGCAGCAGAACCGCCATCGAGCACACCTTCCACATACACACCGGAAAGCTTATCGAGGTTCTTTTCTTTTACCAGACCGGCATTTACATCGCGGATATTTACACCAAGGTAACCACGCTGTACCGTTCCGAATTCCATAAGATCGGCCACTACTTTTCTTACCAGGTTCACCGGAATTGCAAATGAATAGCCGGCAAAACTTCCCGTGCTCGAAGCAATCGCAGAATTAATTCCTATCAGTTCGCCATTGGTATTTACAAGCGCACCACCCGAGTTTCCGGGGTTCACTGCAGCGTCAGTTTGAATAAACGATTCCACTGCACCTGCACCACTTCCATTGGTGGCAATGATGTTTATGTTCCTCGCTTTAGCGCTTACAATTCCTGCAGTAACAGTAGAATTAAGGTTAAACGGATTTCCAACCGCCAGCACCCACTCGCCTACTTTTACAGCATCCGAGTTTCCATACGCCACAAAAGGCAAATCCTTCTCTTCAATTTTTATCACAGCCAAATCAGTATTCGGGTCCGTACCAATCACCTTGGCTTCATACGTCCTTTTGTCATTTAACGTTACCGAAATATTGTCAGCACTTTCCACCACATGATAATTTGTCACAATATAACCGTCGTTCGAAATGATCACACCCGAACCGGATGATTGCTGCTCACGCGGAATTACCTGCATACCGTTTCCGCCACCAAAAAAGCCCTGAAACGGATCATAATAGGTTTGATTAGTTGTAAACTTTGTAGTTACGTGTACAACCGCGTGTATCGTTTGATCGGCAGCCTCGCGGAAATCAACGGGACCGTTAGCTCCACCAAAATTTGTAAAATGGGTTTGCACTTTGGGTTTGGCCGCATCAACCAGTGACGGGGGTGCAAAAAATAAATTATTAAGACCGAGGGCAGCAGCTCCGCCCAAAACAGCAATAGCTAAAGTGCTGATTATCTTTTTCATTTTGTAGCCTCTTTTTTGGATTAGGATTGAGTTATGAAATTCTTAATACTAACAGCAAAAATCATACTGAAAGTATTTTTGTCAGATCTTTTTTAACAAGATTTATAGCCTTATAAGGTATTTGGTGACTGGATGATTTGATGACTGGGTGATTGGCTAGCACCGTACGAGATCTTTACCTTTTTATTTCTTTATTTTTTAAAATCAACCAGTCACCAAACTTGTCCTGAGCTTGCCAAGGATCACCCAGTCATTAAATCAGTTGTACTCCAATTTCCCCCTTTTCCACTACCTCCTTTTTCTTACCTTCGCAGTTGCAAACTATCCATGAAAGCCCATTCCCGTTTTTCCCATATCCGCGATAAATTTCAAGTCTTTATTATCGGACTTCTATTCGGCCTTGTGCTGGGTGGCGGTTTTTTTGTTCTTAAGCTCGATCATTATGTAAAAGAGCTTGCGGTTTATAAATCGCTTACTAAAAACGAAAGTAAGGTCGGACAAATTGTTCATGAAGAAGACGGC
>JBKJMR010000144.1:0-10326 GCA_046596275.1 Bacteroidia bacterium
GCGGAGAGGGGGGGATTCGAACCCACGTTACATTTCTGTAAACACACTTTCCAAGCGTGCGCGTTCGGCCACTCTGCCACCTCTCCTGCTTCCTCCATTTTCAGGAGGACGGCAAAGATACAAATAGCATCGGCCCTGGCAAACATGTGCAATTTATTCTACGGCTTTGCTGTGGTTATTCTTTTTAAAGGACTTTCATTACACTTTATTGGCATAATGCTTTCTCAATTCATCGGTGGCTGTTTTTAATTAATTATTTTTGTCGATTCTGTTTTATAGTATAAAAGAGTCAGATGTTATACAACAATTTAATGCTCATTGATGATGATGAAGAGGACCAGGAGATTTTTAATGCAGCATTAAAACAGGTTTCCCCGGATGCTAAATGTGTAAATTACAGTGATGCGGCTAAGGCATTACATGCGCTGGCTTCAGCAGAGGAACATCCGGATGTTATTTTTCTTGATTTGAATATGCCGATTATGAATGGACAACAGTTTTTGCTAGCCATAAAAAAGAATAAAGCATTAAAAAATATCCCCATTATTATTTTTTCCACGTCTTCTCACGCCACTACAATTGAGCTTACGAAACAAATGGGCGCCCACGACTTTATTACTAAACCCGGCGATTTCAATTTGCTTAAGGATATTTTAAAGCGGCTGGTGAAGAATTAAAAGTAAATTATTTTGCAGGCAGAAAACTTTATGAAAAATTCCCATTTCCTGAATAACGGAGGTGAGCTCGGGGAGCTGACAAGAAATTTCGACTGGTCCAAAACTTCTGTAGGACCGATTGAGAGCTGGCCACAGAATTTGCGTCTGACTCTTTCAATGATCCTTTCTTCTAAATTTCCCATGTTCTTATGGTGGGGAAATGATCTCATCCAATTCTATAACGACGCGTATCGCCCGAGTCTTGGAAATTCAGGAAAACATCCGCTTGCATTGGGACAAAAAGCGATTGACTGCTGGCCCGAGATCTGGGATATCATTTATCCGATGATTCAGCAAGTGCAAACTACAGGACAGGCAACATGGAGCGAAGATCAGCTCATACCGATTTACAGGAACGGAAAAATTGAAGACGTATTCTGGACATTCGGCTACAGCCCGATCTACAGTGAGAATGAAACAACTATTGTTGGTGTATTGGTAGTTTGTACAGAAACCACCGGAAAAGTTAAAGCAAGAAAAGAGATCGGAGAAAGTGAAGAACGTTTTCGCACGATGGCGGAAGGCGCTGATATTTTAATTGCCACCAGTGATGAAACAAGAAATGCTACATACTTTAACCGTGCCTGGACCGAACTGACGGGCAAAAGTATGCAGGAACTTCTCCGTTTCGGCTGGTCAGATCTTTTGCATGAAGAAGACCGGGAAACTTTTCTTACAATACATAAACACGCCGCTGAAAATAATCTGCCTTATGCGAGTGAATTCCGCATGCGCGATAAAACAGGTACGTACAAATGGTTGCTGGCGAAAGGCACTCCCCGAACCACTCAGGATGGAATGTTCGCAGGTTATATCAGCACAAGTATTGATATAACACAACGCAAGATCGTGGAAGAAAAACTGATGGAGAGCGAACAGCAAATTCGCAGCATCGTGGAAAGTGCGCCGTTTCCTATTGGTGTATATGTCGGAAAAGAAATGCGCATCCATCTTGCCAATCAAACCATCATCGACATTTTCGGAAAAGGAAATGATGTGATCGGCAAATCGTATATGGAAGTACTGCCTGAGCTTGAAAACCAGGAAGTATTTAACCAGCTCAGCAAAGTACTTAATACAGGAATTTCTTTTCATGCAAAGAACCAACGCATAGAGCTTAATATCAATGGTGAGCTGTTGCCATTTTATTTTAATTACAGCTTTACACCTTTGTTTGATGCATCAGGGAAAGTGTATGGCGTAATGAACACTGCAGCGGATGTAACCGATTTGAATGTTGCAAAACAAAAGCTGGAACAAAGCGAATCTAATTTGCGCAACATGGTGCTACAGGCTCCTGTTGCCATGTGCATTTTACTCGGACCTGAACATGTGGTGGAAGTTGCAAATGACCTGATCATTGAGCTTTGGGGAAAAACACCTGAACAGGTAGTGGGTAAGCCTGTATTTGTGGGTATACCAGATGCGAAAAACCAGGGACTCGAACAGATCATGTGGAATGTGTATGTCACCGGGGAAACATTTAAAGCAGATGAACGCCCTGTAAGCTTGTTGCGTAAAGGCAAATATGAAACGGTCTACCTGAATTTTGTTTATGAACCTTATCGCGATGAGAATGGAAAGATCCTTGGTGTGTTTGCCGTCGCGATTGATGTGACAGAACAGGTTCTTGCACGACAGAGGATCGAAGACATAGTTGCCGAACGCACGAAAGAGCTGGCCGATACAAATCTGAATCTTAAAAAATCAAATTCTGAGCTGGCGCAATTTGCTTATATCGCTTCGCATGATCTGCAGGAGCCGCTTCGAAAAATAAGTGTGTTTTCCCAGCTGCTTGAAAATTCACTGGGGAATATGAATGAACAAGCTGCAAATTATCTTTTAAAGATCCGTGATTCCTCTTCGAGAATGAATAAGCTGATCCGGGATGTGCTAACTTATTCCGAACTCGTAAATGATCAGCAGGGTTTTGAGGCAGTCGATTTAACTACTGTGATCGTCGATATCAAAACTGATTTTGAGCTGTTGATTGAACAAACCGGTGCGCGGATCGAATATGAAAATTTGCCGGTAGTGAAAGCAATTCCTTTGCAAATGGCACAGCTTTTCAGCAACCTCGCAGGAAATTCGCTGAAGTTTGCACGCAAGGATATTCCACCGGTGATAAAAATTACTGCAAGCCTGTTAAGCAAGGAAGAACTAAACCAGCTTTCACTTTTAAAAGATCGTGAATATTATAAAATCAGCATTGCAGATAATGGCATTGGATTCAACATGGAATATGCTGATCAGATCTTCAGCATTTTTCAACGACTTCACCGCAAATCGGAATATGCCGGAACCGGCATCGGGTTGTCGATGTGCAAAAAAATAGCCCTGAATCATCATGGCGATATTAATGCGGAGGGAAGCTCTGAAAAAGGGGCTGTTTTTAACGTGTTTCTGCCTTCAGGTAAATAAGCGTAAGCAATTTTTGTGAAAGTCCTTTCCGGTTGGCCGATTTTCAGGTCGAATATTCAATCCATATTCAAGCAAGGGTTGTTAACTTTGTGCAACTTATTGACACAACAATTTCCTTATTGATATGGACAATTCAAATAATCTGAGCGTAGAAGAAAATCGCGAGATAACATCTTTATATAAGCAATACCAGGAAGATCCCGAAAAGGTAGATGATAACTGGAGAGTATTTTTCGAAGGGATGGAATTTGCCCAACTGAAAAATAATAATTCCTCTTCCGCTGTTTCAAAACAACCTGCATTTGATAATGATGATCAGTGTAAGGATGTGAAGCTTGAGTTTAAAGTCATCAACCTTATTAACGGCTATCGCACACGCGGACATTTATTTACCAAAACAAACCCGGTAAGAGAACGCAGAAAATATACGCCCACACTTGATCTTGAAAATTTCGGGCTGGATGAATCTCACCTCAACCTTACTTTTCACGCAGGAAGCATTGTCGGCTTAGGCGATGCCAGGCTCAAGGATATTATTGCCCATCTTGAAGCGACGTATTGCGAAAGCATCGGTGCAGAATACAAATACATTCGCCGTCCCGAAATTATTACCTGGCTCGAGCATAAAATGGAAAGCACTGCAAACTCTAAAGCTTTTTCCATTGATGAGAAAAAAAGAATTCTCAAAAAGCTGAATGAAGCTGTTGCCTTTGAAAATTTCATTCACACGAAATACGTCGGACAAAAAAGCTTTTCACTTTCCGGGATTGAAGCATTGATTCCTGCGCTTGATGCTGTTATTGAATATGGCGCTGAGCTTGGAATAAAAGAATTTGTCATTGGCATGGCGCATCGTGGCCGGTTGAATGTGCTGGCGAACATCATGGGAAAATCGTACGAGGAAATTTTCACAGAATTTGAATCGCTCGAATATGAAGATGATACAACTTTTGCGGGCGATGTAAAATATCACCTTGGCTATTCCAGCGAGATGACTACCGGCAACGGAAAAAAAATTCACCTCAGCATGGCGCCGAACCCTTCCCATCTTGAAGCGGTAGATCCTGTAGTGCAGGGAATAGTACGCGCCCGCATAGACAATACCTATGTGAATGAAGATGCGATCGCTCCTATTCTTATTCATGGCGATGCAGCAATTGCAGGACAAGGTGTCGTGTATGAAGTAATTCAAATGTCGGCGCTGCGCGGATTTAAAACCGGCGGAACAATTCATCTTGTGCTTAACAACCAGATCGGGTTTACAACTTCTTATGTTGATGCACGTTCTTCTACGTATTGCACAGATGTAGCGAAAGTTACATTGTCGCCTGTGTTCCATGTGAATGGTGATGATGTAGAAGCAGTTGTTTACACGATCAATATGGCAATGGAATTCCGTCAGAAATTTCATCGTGATGTTTTTATTGACATTCTCGGTTACAGGAAATACGGGCACAATGAAAATGATGAGCCGCGTTTTACTCAGCCGATCCTGTACAAGGCAATTGCAGCGCACCCTAACTTGCGTGAGGTCTATAACCAGAAATTGCTGGCGAACGGAGAGATTGAAAGCAACCTGGTGAAAGAGATGGAAACGGAATTCAAAGCGTTCCTCCAGAAAAATCTTGAAGTAGCTAAAAAAGCAAAAGCGCTTCCTTCCATGCAGCCGCCCGAATATCATGAAGGCACCTGGAAAGGTTTACGCTTCGCAACAAAAAAAGATTTTGATTCATCACCTGAAACCGGCGTAGATAAAAATATACTTACGGAGATCGGTTTAAAAATAAGCTCACTTCCGGAAGGCAAAAAGTTTTTTGATAAAACAGTTCGTCTTTTTGCAGAACGAAAAACCATGATCCAGTCCGGCGAAAAAATAAACTGGGCGATGGCAGAATTGCTTGCTTACGGAAGTTTGGTACGCGAAGGATTTCCTGTTTGGTTTTCAGGACAGGATGTAGAGCGCGGCACATTTTCACACCGTCACGCGGTTATCCCGGTAGAAGAAAGTGAAGAACAATTCACGCCGTTAAATACGCTGAGCGAAGACCAGGCACAGTTTTATATTTACAATAGTTTGCTGAGCGAATTTGCAGTTGTCGGATTCCAATACGGCTACGCACTTTCATCACCTAATACACTGGTGATCTGGGAAGCGCAGTTTGGTGATTTTGTAAATGGCGCGCAGGTGATCATTGATCAATACCTGAGCAGCTCGGAAGACAAATGGAAACAAATGACAGGACTTGTGATGCTGTTGCCACATGGTTATGAAGGACAAGGTGCAGAACATTCCAGCGCACGACTTGAACGCTTTTTACAATTGTGCGCAGAAGATAATATGCAGGTTGTGAATTGTACCACACCGGCAAATTTCTTTCATGTGCTGCGCCGGCAATTAATAAGAGATTTTCGCAAGCCGCTGATCGTGATGACACCGAAAAGTTTGTTGCGTCACGCCCGCTGCATTTCTCCGCTTGATGATTTTTCAAAAGGCAGCTTCATGGAGATCATGGATGATACTTCTGCTGATCCGGCAAAAATCACAAAAGTGGTTTTCTGTTCAGGCAAATTATATTACGAATTGCTTGCTGAAAAAGAGAAGCTGGAAAATGAAACGATTGCGTTGATTCGCATTGAACAATTGTATCCGTTCCCTGCAAAACAATTTCAGCAGCTGATCACCAAATATAAAACCGCCAAAAAATTTACGTGGGCGCAGGAAGAACCTGAAAACATGGGTGCATGGTCTTACCTGCTTCGCGTGGTGAAAAATGTTTTCCTGCATGTGCATTCGCGGCCTGAAAGTGCGAGTGCTGCAACAGGTTCGCACTTAGCGCATGAACGAGAGCAAAAACAGCTGATCGCAGAAGTATTTAAAGCCTGAACCCAAACGGGCGATGGGGAATTTAATCCCAAAGTTTAGTATATTCACGTCGTAACTGCGCTAAAGATCAACCAGCTAGTTACTGGATCGATATTTGAATCCTTCAGGCAAACGTCTCAAAAAAATGCGCAATTTTTTCCTCCGGTCTAAAACGGCAGATTCAAGTTCAAACGAAGCTCCGGTCAAACGTAAAATGGCACGATGGAAAAAAGTAACCCTCTGGCTGGTTTCTATATGCATTATTATTCCTGCAATCATCATCATTTTCATTTCACCCCTCACAAAGTTTCTCGTTGAAAAATACGATGTGAAATTTATAGGCCGTGAGATCACAATGAGCTCTGCCTATGTAAATCCATTCACCGGATATCTGCACTTTAACGATCTTAAAATTTACGAATATCAAAGTGACAGTCTTTTTCTTACTACAGATGGTTTATCTGCGAATTTGTCGGTATGGAAAATGTTTGCCAAAAATTACGAGATCAAAGGGATTACGCTGGATAATCCAAGGATCATCATTGGCATGACGGATACTATCCTGAATCTTGATGACGTAATTCAAAAATTCAGTGGCGATTCTGTTGGTCCGAAAAAAGAAGCAGCGCATTTCAGCCTGGAAAGCATTAAGATCAATAATGGTGAAATTCACTACCGTGAAAATAAAGTTCCCATCAACTATTTCATCACCAAAGTAAACATTGACTGTTCAGGATTGCGCTGGGACCAGGATACGATTGCCGGGAAATTTGCTTTTGAATCAGGCATTGGCGGAGGATCGATGGAAGGTTATCTAAATCTTGATTATAAAACGCTAAACTACCAGCTCAGAACAGTAATGAAAGAGTTTGATCTCGATTTCATCGGGCAATATGTAAAAGCTTTTGCAAACTATGGTTATTTCCATGCAAATCTTGATGCAGATCTTTTTGCCACAGGAAGTTTCAGGAACGCACAAGATCTAAATGCAAAGGGATTAGTGCAGGTGAATGATTTTCATTTCGGAAAAGATACGACGGACGATTATTGCTCCTTTGAAAAATTCGTCATTCAAATTCATGAGCTAAGTCCGAAAAATAAAAAATACATGTTCGATTCGCTTTTGCTTTTCAATCCGTATTTCAAATTCGAACGATACGATCACCTGGATAATGTACAGATGATGTTTGGTAAAGAAGGTGCGAACCTTGCAGCAGTGACAGGGTCATCCAAATTCAATCTTGTTGTTGAAATCGGCAATTATGTAAAATTGCTGTCTAAGAATTTCTTCGCAAGCCGTTACAAGATCAACCGACTCGCGATTTTTGATGGACATATGGTCTATAACGATTATACGCTGGAACAAAAGTTTTCAATGTCCGCCTTCCCATTGACCATCATTTCCGATTCCATTGACAAAAGCCATGACCTGGTAAAGCTGTCGCTGGAATCCGGGATCAAACCTTTCGGAAAATTGAAATTAAACCTGAGCATCAATCCTAAAGACAGCTCTGACTTTGATCTCGCTTATCGTTTTGATCAATTTCAAATATCAATGATGAATCCATTTATCATTAACCTCACATCTTTCGCATTCGACCGTGGAATAATTGAGATGAATGGTGAATGGCATGTGCGGGATGGTAATATAAACAGCTACAACCATCTCATCGTTCTTGATCCGCGAATTGCTGGCCGCGAGAAACATGAAGAATCGAAATATATTCCGCTCAATCTTATTATGGCCTTTGTAAGAGAAAGCGGCAACGTGATCGATTATGAAGTTCCGATCAAAGGCAGTCTTAAAGATCCTGCATTTAAAGTTAAAGACGTTATTTTCGATATTCTCGGAAACCTATTTTACAAACCTCTTTCTACTCCTTACAGGCAGAATGTAAAAAAAGCAGAAAGAGAAATTGAACAGACCATTGCTGTTCGCTGGCGTTTGCGTCAACGAACGCTCGACAAATCCCAGGAAAAGTTTATTAAAAAGATGTCACGATTCCTTGAAAAGAATCCCACTTCTCAGCTTACTGTTGCGCCGATTATATATGAAGAAAAGGAAAAAGAAGCTATTCTTCTTTACGAAGCCAAAAAGAAATTTTACCTCGCGGATAATAAAATAAGTGCAAAAGAATATTCTGAAGATGACTCACTGTTCGTGGAATATATGTCTATAAAAGATTCCTCTTTTGTTCGTTACCTGAACAGGCATATGACCGACTCACTTGTATTTACTGTCCAGGGAAAATGTGCTTCTATTATCAGCAACCAGCTGGTTAATTCGCGCTACAATGATTTGCAGAAAGCGCGCGAAAAAGAATTCATGCGCATCTTTAAAGAAGAAGGAACTGCAGCAAGCGTGAAGCTACAGGCTTCCGAAACAAGAATACCAAGAACCGGATTTTCGTTTTACAGGATAGATTACAAAGGCGGACTTCCTGAAGAATTAAAAGACGCATATCGTGAATTGATTGCGCTCAACCAGGATAACCCAAGGAAAAAATACCTGCGGTTGCGTAATAAATATAATCAGCGACTGGAAAAGAAGCTGAAAGAAAAGTAATTTCTTCTTCGTAACATTTTTGTTCCACTCCGGCACCGAAAGCGACGCCTGCACCTAGGACTCAAGAAGCACCTGCGCCATCGCCAAAACGAGATACACCACGACCTGATGTCCACTCGTCACCTTCACCAAGACCGGTACCTGCTCCGCGCCCGGCACCTGCACCACGCGCACCGCATGGCCATCGTCCACGATAAACTTCAAATTCAAAATAGTAGAAACTGTTCCTCAATCCGGGGAACAGTTTTTTTTATTTCTGATCGTAAATCAAAGCCATTTCAATCAGTCCTTGCATTTAATCATTTCAACGATTAATAAGCTCAATGGAACGAATAAGGAAATTCCACACTACACGTAGCACTAATTTTGATTCATCACATACCAAGAGCGGAATTCTATAACCTAATAATTCCAATTAAAATGAAAAAGCTAATTGTCCTCTCGTCAATTTTTCTTTTTGCGTTTGGCTCAACTGCTACCGCACAAGAAAGCGCCCCTGCCTCTTCAGAATCATTCGGCAACACATTAAACATTGGTTTCGGAATAGGATACTATGGATATGTGGGACGTACCATGCCGGTGATCCATGCTAATTATGAATTTAATGTTGCCCGGAATTTCACTCTTGCACCTTTTGCAACATTGTATTCTTACCGCAACTATTATTACTGGGAAAATCCAAATCATCCCAACCGCAATTATTATTACCGTCAAACCGTAATTCCGGTTGGTGTAAAAGGCACTTATTATTTTGATAATCTTTTGCACGCTGATTCACGCTGGGATTTTTACCTCGGTGCTTCACTTGGATTTTCAATCCGCAAAACAGTTTGGGATGACGGATATTACGGAGATACAACCGTAATCAGAACCAGCACGAGCGGATTATATCTTGACGGACACATCGGCACAGAATTTCATATGACTGAAAAGCTCGGATTATATCTTGACCTGTCAACAGGACAATCCATGATCGGACTTGCCTGTCACTTTTAAAAATCAATTACGCTAAACAAAACACCATGAAATCGAATCTGAAAATTTCTATATTGCTGTTAGCTTTTGCAGGTCTTATGATGACCGGTTTGGAATCTTGTAACAAATATCCTGATGGACCGGCATTCAGCCTTCGCACAAGAACACAACGGGTAGCAAATACCTGGAAAATTGAAAACTATACAGTGAATGGCAATGATTACACATCCCTTGTTGCTGATTACACAGAAACATTTTCCAAAGACGGTAACTATTCGTATTCATGGGGAAGTTTTGCAGGAACAGGTACATGGCATTTTGAAAACGACGATAAAGAAATTCAGATAGACGGAACTTCGAATCAATCCGATCACAGGCTAATCATCCTGAAGCTGGAAGAAAAAACATTCTGGTACTATTATATGGACGGAGGTGACCGTAAAGAATATCATTTTATTCAAAAATAAAAACACAACGTCCCATGCAGTATCCAGAAAAACCAAATAAAGGAAAGGGAAAAGACAGGAAGTCGATTACCCCTGATCCAACATCCGGAATGGATAGTAACAATGATCATTCCGGCACGGATACCGACGCTGACAAAACAGAAATCGATCACGATAAGGCACAGCGTTATGACAAACCGAAAAGAGAAGTAGATCCGGATACAACGGAAATTGATACCGATGCGGATAAAACAAAACCTAAACAACCTAAAAGAAAATAATTATGGAAATGTCAGGCAAAAAAATGGTAGGTGCGCTTTTAGTAGCTGCGGCTGTAGG
>JBKJMR010000187.1:0-6542 GCA_046596275.1 Bacteroidia bacterium
GCCATCGCTTCATCGGTTGCTACCTGTTGGCGGTACCACGGAACATCTTTGAACTGCGACCAGAATCTTCCGTATTGACCTGTAAAATCTTCATGATGCAAATGAATCCAGTCGTAACGAAACAGTGAATCCTGGATTACTTTTTCATCATAAAGAATATGATATGGAATTTCCGCATAAGTAAGCACTAAGGTTACAGCATCATCCCACGGAAGCTTATCGGGAGGAGAATACACAGCAATTTTCGGTGGCTTCTCGAGCTTCACCGCGTCCATATTTAATTCAGGACTTGAAATTTCATTGAGGATTGCATTTGCTTTTGCATCCGGAATAGTTTCAAATGTAACGCCGCGTGTGAGGCATTCGTTTTCGAAGCTTTTATCATATTTAAAAAGAAAGCTACCGAAGCGATAATTCAAAAGCCATTGTGCCTCGCCGCCTTTTTCAATTACCCAATAGGTGATGCCATATGCTTTGAGATGATCCTTTTGGGTTTCATCCATGGGAATAAGCAAATAGGCAGCCTTTATAGGTTGAACAAGGGCTGACACGAACAATAAGAGGAAAAGTCGTTTAAACATGCTGCTGTGAAAATACGGAAAACGGTTGGCATGAGAATGTTAAAAAAAGTTTCTGGTTTCTGGTTTCTGGTTAAAAAAGTTTCTAGTTTCTAGTTCGGAGTTTCGGGTTAAAAAGTTTGGGTTCGGAGTTTCGTCCCGATCACGATCGGGAGGGTTTCGAGTTCGGAGTTTCGAGTTTATAGTGGGCTCATGGACCCCGTCATACTTCGCTTAAAAACGAAACTTTTTTAACTAGAAACCCGAAACTTTTTTTAACTCGAAACCAGAAACTTTTTAAACCCGAAACTATTTGCTATGAAAACAATCGCCTTGTTGTTTTGTTGGAGGAAGGTCGGCGTGGTAACCGAATTCGAGTGCTTTGGAATAGATGGCGTAGATTTCTACCTTATGTTTAAAGCCTAGTTTGTGACTAGGGGCAACCACTGCTTTTTTAGATCTCGACAAAATGAAATTTATGTTCACCGTATCATAGCTATGCACCAGCAATCCCTGGTTTTCGAAAATGACGATTGCAGAGTCAACAGTATAATCTGAATTATTTTCGAATACGATTTTTGTGCTGTCGGTTCCCATTTGTGATTCTTTGCCACGAAAATCGAGGTAAGCGTTAAAATGATTTTGCCACGCCATACGAACGCTTTTCTTGTGGTCTTCAGTTGTATTTGAACCGCAGGAAATAACAGAGAGAAAAATGCAAACAGAAAGAAATACTGACAGGAGAGAAGCTTTAACCATTTTCACATTAAGGTTTGACGGTGCAGGAGAAGGTAAATTTATTTAAATAAAGTTTCATTTCAACGGATGTCTGCGTTTCGCGAACTCGGGATGAAAGAAAAAGGGCAAAATCAGCTATATGATCCGCCCTTTTGGTATTTGTATAATCGTTTTGATTCGCCCTGCGCGTGGGCTGTTTGGCAGACAGGGATTCCTTCCCATTTATTTACAAATGCTTAGCATGAAGCTTTTTCAGAAGAAGTTTTTTGTCAGGTTTAGATACGAATCCTGATTTCTCACCGGACTTCAATTCATTAATAAGAGTTTTTTTCTGGGTTTCTTCTTGTTCAAAAAGCCGCAAAGCAGTTCTGACTACTTCGCTGGCAGAAGCAAAACGTCCGGACTTAACCTGTTTATTAATAAAGTTTTCAAAATATTCACCTAACAGAATGGAAGTATTTTTTGCCATTGGATAAAGGTATTAATTGTACAACTATACAACTATACCAATACCTGGTATAAGCAACAAATCCTTTCTGTTTGTTGGAGTATACACGAACTTAAATCAAATATTTTCAGTATTCGTATATTCGTTTTGATTCTCCCGATAGCTATCGGGATCGTTCCCCCATTCTAAAAAGGATCCTCCTCAATATCATTCAGCTTCGAACCACGAATAATATTTCCTGAAGAAGGATTATTGAAATCTGCATTCGGTGTTAATCCAGCGCTTGCATCGTAGCCTCCATCTGCTCCGCCTGCGGTGTAATAACCTGCGCCGCCCATTCCGCCTTCTTCCATATCCATAAACTTCGCAAGACGATCAACGAATTTCAAATTCACACTTCCCACCGCACCATTACGATGCTTGGCAATGATGATCTCTGCAAGTCCTGCTGTGTTATTTCCGTCTGCGTCCTGGTTGAATCCATAATATTCGGGACGGTGAATGAACATAACCATATCGGCATCCTGCTCAATCGCACCCGATTCACGTAAATCTGAAAGCTGCGGACGTTTATCTCCGCCACGTGTTTCAACCGCACGACTTAACTGTGAAAGTGCAATTACAGGAACACTTAATTCTTTCGCAATACTTTTTAACGATCGTGAAATAGTGCTGATCTCCTGTTCACGATTTCCACTGCGGTTATGTTCGCCGCCTGTTGTCATGAGCTGAAGATAATCGACAACAACTAATTGAATATCGTGCTGCGCTTTCAAACGACGGCATTTTGCACGCAATTCAAAAATGGAAAGAGCAGGCGTATCGTCAATGAACAACGGCGCTTCTGAGAGCTTGCCGATCTTAGCGTTCATTTGCTGGAACTCGTGATTTTCAAGCTGACCTTTTTTCAGTTTTTCCGCAGGTAATTCTGATTCAGCAGAGATCAAACGTTGCACAAGCTGAACGGAGGCCATCTCAAGCGAAAAAACAGCAACAGGTTTTTGAAAATCAACAGCTGCATTTCTTGCAAGAGAAAGAACGAACGCAGTTTTTCCCATCGCTGGCCGGGCAGCAATAATAACAAGATCAGAACTTTGCCAGCCCGATGTCATCCGGTCAAGCGCAGTAAATCCGCTCGGAACACCTGTTACACCGCTTTTCTGATCACGTGCGGCTTCGATCTGTTTCAGCGCCTGCGAAATCAACGTGCTCATCTTGTCGTAGTTCTTGCGGATATTTCCTTCCACAACACTAAAAAGACTTCGCTCCGCCTGGTCAAGCAGGTCGAATACGTCGGCAGTATCTTCGTAAGCGTTCTTAATCGTTTCGCTGGAGATCTGGATCAATTCACGCTGAATATATTTCTGCGAGATGATACGGGCGTGAAACTCAACGTTCGCCGCTGAAGCAACACGATTGGTAAGTTGAGAAATATAATATGCGCCGCCAACGATTTCTAATTCGCCGGTGCGTTTCAATTCGTTTGTTACTGTAAGAATATCAATCGGCTCTGAGCGCTGAAAAAGATTCTGGATAGCAGTAAAAATTCTTCCGTGTGCTTCTTTGTAAAAACTTTTCGGGATAAGAATATCGATTACTGCTGTAAGCGCGTCTTTTTCAAGCATCAGCGCACCAAGCACCGCTTCTTCAAGCTCGACAGCCTGGGGAGGCAGCTTCCCGATTTCATACAATTGTTGTGTCACCTGCGAAAGCTGGGAGCCTTTCCGGGTGAAACCTTCTGATCGGGATGTCTTTTTTTCTTCAGTGCTCATGGGTGCCAGGCGAATTTTTTTCGGGGGGCATAAAAGTATACAAATTGATCCCCCGTCCAACACAAACTTTATTCTTAAATGTAAACGCGTTGTGAACAGCAAATGTTGATGTTTAGTCAGCCAAGTTTTGAACAATCAGGTGGTAGTTTCGAAGAAATAGATTACAGGAAGGAAAAGGGTGACGTGTGACAGGTGACAGGGGAAAAAAAGTGACAGGTGACAGGGGACGGGTGAAAAAAGTTGTAGTGTTTGATTTAATACACTTTCAATTTCACCTCTTGACCAATAACCAATTACATGTCACCCGTCACCCGTCACCTGTCACCCGTTACCTTTCACTTGTCACCTGTCACCCGTCACTTTTCCTTCCCTTCCCTTTTTTTACCTACTTTTGCGCCTCTATTATGGATGCAATTCAACTGGGCGATAAGACCTTTGTACCTTACATTTCCGAAGAAAAAATTCTTGGAGCTGTAAAGCGTGTGGCTGATAAGATCAGCATTGACATGAACGGCAGGAATCCGCTCTTCCTCGTGGTTCTTAATGGTTCATTTATTTTTGCGGCTGATCTCGTCCGTAATTTTTCAGGGCCTTGTGAAGTTTCATTTGTGAAGCTCGCTTCTTATCATGGAACCAGCTCCGGTGAAGTGAAAGAGCTTGTCGGACTCAACGAAGATCTCGAAGGACGAAATATTGTGATCGTGGAAGATATTGTCGATTCAGGAAAAACAATCGAACATATTCTCGACCAGGTAAATTCACAACGACCTGAATCAGTAAAAGTCGCTTCGTTTTTATTCAAGCCGGAAGTTTTCAAAAAAGATTTTACGATCGATTACATCGGCTTGGAAATTCCGAATGATTTTATCGTTGGTTACGGTCTCGATTATAACGGACTCGGACGAAACCTTCGCGATATTTATGTGATCAAGGAAAAAACGAACGTTGGTTAATTGATTTCCCCCCAATTAAAATTTAATAATACATTTTCATGCTCAACATCATTTTATTCGGACCTCCCGGTGCAGGCAAAGGAACTCAATCTGCAAAATTGATTGACAAATATGGCCTTACGCATCTTTCTACAGGTGATCTTTTCCGTTCCATCAAACATGGCGAATCAGATCTTGCAATGGAAGTAAGAGGTTATATGGATAAAGGAAATCTTGTTCCGGATGAATTAACGATCCGTGTGCTGGAAGCGGAAGTGAATATGCAGGTCAGTCCTGTCGGATTTATTTTCGATGGATTTCCACGCACCACCGCACAAGCTGAAGCGCTCGATAAATTTCTCGATGGTAAAGGCTGGCAAGTTGATGCCATGATCGCGCTTGAAGTGGAGGATGATGAATTAAGAAAACGTCTCCAGCTCCGTGGAAAAGATTCCGGTCGCGCTGATGATGTTGATCCGCAAATAATTGAAAACCGCATTGTAGTTTACAAACGTGATACTGCACCTTTGAAAAATTATTACGACATCCGCGGAAAATATCGTGGTGTAAATGGTGTCGGATCACAAGACGCAATTTTTGCAGACATCTGTAAAGTTGTAGATTCACTTTGATGGGAACGAATTACGAATCAAGACGAATACAACGAATTAAAAAAAGTCAGTTTGGTTTTCGTAAATTCGTTTTGATTCGTAATTCGTTCCCTTTAGTATATTCGTTTTCATTCGTAATTCGTTCCCTCGTAAATTAGTTTTCATTCGTAATTCGTTCCCTTTAAATGGCAGATTCAAATTTTGTTGATTATGTAAAGATTCATTGTCGTTCAGGAAAAGGCGGTGGCGGTTCGGTGCATTTACTTCGTACAGCGCAGACAGCAAAAGGCGGTCCGGATGGTGGAGATGGTGGAAGAGGCGGACATATTATCATTCGTGGAAACAGGAATGTGTGGACGCTGATCCATTTGAAATATCGCAAACATGTTATCGGGACCGACGGAGAAAAAGGCGGAAGACAAAACATGACAGGTGCAAACGGGAAAGATGAATACCTGGAAGTTCCGTTGGGCACCATCGCGCGTGATTTTGAAACCGGTGAAGTGGTTTGTGAGATAAATGATGACGGACAAGAATTTATCCTTGTTGAAGGTGGACGTGGCGGAAAAGGAAATGCCTATTTCGCAACGCCAACCAATCAAACTCCGCGTGTGGCTCAGCCCGGTGGTGATGCAAAAGAAGAATGGAAAGTTCTTGAATTGAAATTGCTTGCTGATGTTGGTTTGGTCGGTTTCCCTAATGCAGGAAAATCAACTTTGCTTTCTGTTGTTTCTGCTGCTAAGCCGGAGATTGCAAATTATCCATTCACCACATTGGTTCCGAATTTAGGAATTGTAAAATACCGTGACGAACGTTCTTTTGTCATGGCTGATATTCCCGGAATTATTGAAGGCGCCGCTTCCGGCAAAGGGCTTGGCGTTCGTTTCCTTCGTCACATCGAGCGAAATTCTGTTTTGTTATTCCTCGTTCCTGCCGACAGCTCTGATATTGTCGCAGATTATAAAGTGCTGCTCAATGAGCTGGAAGAATACAATCCTGAATTGCTTCACAAAAAGCGCATGCTCGGAATTTCCAAAGCGGATATGCTCGATGATGAATTATTCGATGCGTTGAAAAAAGACGTCGAAAAAACATTCGCGAAAAAATTCAAAATTCCTTATGTGATCTTCTCTTCACATTCAGGAAAGAATTTGCAGAAGCTGAAAGATGAGCTGTGGATATTGATGAATGAAATAGATTTTCATTAGAAAAAATAAACGTAAAAAAGAGAGGCGACCCGTTTAAGGAATCGCCTCTTTTTTTTAGATCTAAAATTATTTTTTCCCTTGAAGATATTCTCCCACATGCATTTTTTTTCATCCCGGATAATTTGTGATGAATGTGGTCTGTAAGTTGACCAGTCCCATCGGGTAATGCCATTAAGTTAAGGGAATCCCTAAGCGTTTAGAGCAACTGACTTAATTATTATTTTTTCTTTTGGAAAGAACAGGTCGCACCTACGGCGCTTTATTATAAGGACAGTG
>JBKJMR010000307.1:0-4301 GCA_046596275.1 Bacteroidia bacterium
CTTTTGGGTCCAATAAAATTTCTGTTGCTTTTTTCAGATCAGGATCGTCTTTTAAGGAAGCTGCAACACGGCCTGATTCAAAATAGTAGCGGGAAGCAATTTCCGCTTCGAGCAATACTTTGATCTCGGTTTTGAATTGTGTGAAGTCGTCATTTTTTCCTGATTGCACTTTTTTAAGCAACGCATCGTATTCAGGTGATGCCATAGAGAAGGAATTATTTTTCTCTGCATGCTTTTTATAATCGAGCAGGTCTCTTTCTTCGCGGGAAGTGTAATTGTAATCCTGTGTTTTTGCCCATACTACAAACTCTTCATATTCCGCATCTGTAAGCCTGAACTTTTCCGACTTGTCGATGGAAAGATGTTTGTTCGAATAAATGGTTGCATAATGAAACAAAATATTTTTCGAGATCAATGAATCGGTGAGCACGCTGAAACTGCGATCAGGAACTTCCAAATCAGGAATTACTCCGAGTCCGTCCCAAACAGTGCGTCCGTTTTTTGTTTTGAATGCAGTAACAAGCGAATCATTAAAACGTGCAAGACTTCCATCCGGATTGCGGTGCGAATAATCGATCGACTGCACGCATCTTCCGCTTGGCGTATAATATTTTGCAACGGTTACTTTAAAGATGGAACCGTAGGTCAATGGAAGTGTTTGTTGTACCAAACCTTTTCCGAAAGAACGCTGACCAACAACTACTGCGCGATCTAAATCCTGCAATGCGCCGGCAACGATTTCAGAAGCAGAAGCCGACCATGCATTGACCATTACAACAACCGGAATCTGAACATCAACAGGTGTTGCTTCGGTTTTGTATTGTTTGTCCCAATCTTTCACGCGGCCTTTCATTACCACAACCAATTGACCTTTATCAACGAAAAGATTTACTATGCCAACAGCTTCGCGCAAAAGTCCACCAGGGTTATCACGTTCATCAAGCACAATAGAAGTTGCGCCTTGTTGTTTTAAATTCATCAATGCTTCGCGCACTTCATTCGCAGCGCCATCCATAAAACCGCTGAGCTTGATGTAGCCCACTTTATTTTCGAGTAATGTGTAATAAGGAACATTTTTCACTTTCACTTCATCGCGGATGAGATTAAACTCTAAAGGTTTCGGCTCTTCAGCGCGTGCGATTTTTATTTTTACTGAAGTATTCGGAATGCCTTTCATCAGCTTGCCTAATTCTTCGTAGGTTTTTCCTTTACACGGAATTCCATTTATTTCAAGAAGTAAATCGCCTGCTTTTAATCCTGCTTTTTGTGCCGCAAATCCTTCGTAAGGTTGTGTGATGTAAAAGTCTTCACCGATCTGCCGAACCTGCGCGCCGATCCCGCCATATTCACCGGAAGTCTGGTAGCGGTAATCTTCAATTTCTTCAGCAGAAATATAATTCGTGTACGGATCAAGTGATGCGAGCATGGCATCGATTCCTGTTTTCATCAATGCGCCCGGTTTCGGCTCATCGACATACAGCTTGTTAAGCTGCTGAAAAAGTGTTCCGAAAATTTCCATGTTTTTAGAAATCTCGAACAAGTGATCATCATCTTTATCAGCAAAAGCAAATCCCGCATAACCGCCGATAATTAACGCAAGCGGAATAGCCACACGACGAATTTTTTTTCTGAAAAATGTGAATGCTGATTTTTTTTCGTTTACTGCTTCCATCGTAAAAAATATTGCTCTGAAATTTAAATTTTAAATCTTAATTTTTTTGATCTAATAATTTTTGTCAGACCGAGTGTCTCGCCAGACGAAAATGCAACTCGAAGAATAAAAATTAATTCTGACGAGATGTATCGAGGTCAAGGAACCGGATCATGCCCATGCCCGCCCCAGGGATTACAACGACCAATTCTTCTTAATGCGAGCCAGGCGCCTTTAAGTGGTCCGTGCTTGCGTATTGCGTGAATGCCGTACTCAGAGCAGCTCGGAGTGTAGCGGCAGCTTGCAGGAAGATGTGGGGAGATGGCGCGCTGGTAAAAACGGATCGATCCTACCAGGATTCCCGAACCCAGGCGAATGAAAATATTATGCTTTTGTTCCGCCTTTACTTGCATCCGACGCTTTTATCAAACGTTGTAAAGTTAAAATTATTTTCGCCTCGCTTTCCTTTAGCTCAAGGGGTTCTTTATGGGTAAAGATGAGCAAAGCACGCACTTTAACATTCTTTGTTTTAAGATGTTCGTAGAAAGAATGTTTGTTTTTGCGATAGCTCTCGCGCAGCACTCTTTTTATCCGATTGCGCGTAACAGCCTTTTTAAATGTGCGTTTAGGAACGCCGAAAGCGATCTGCGCCGGGAAAGGCATTTCCACTTCAGTAAACATCCACTTCACCCGGAAAGGAAAAACATAAAATTCCTCTCCATGACGCATCAGGGCGTCGAATGTTTTTTTGCCGGAGAGGCGCTCTTCCTTTTTAAAAGAATTATTCACTTGAATATTTGCAGTTGGTGGTTGAAAAGGTTGGTGTCCGCCGCGGCGGAGGTGGTAAAAAAAGTTGGTGGTCAAAAATGGTTATGGGGCAACGTTTTTTTGCGTGAAGGATAGAAGAGAAAAGCCCGAAGTGTGATGGTTTTTAGCGAGGCCGGACTTGGAACGGATAGCCTGACCTCGTCAAAGGAAGATTTACATTTTAGTAAAGTTCTTTAGACGAGGGCACGCCCTGATAATTATTATTTTCTGATTGATTTCAATTGACCACCAACCTTTTTTCGACCACCAACTTTTTTCCTACTTTTTATTCACCTGTTTGATATATTCCTCTAACGCCATGGTCATGGAAGGAGTTCCTTGTTTTGGCGCGTGGATATCGAGGCGGAGACCGGCTTCTTCTACTGCTTTGGCGGTGGAAGGTCCGAAGGCGGCGATGCGTGTTTTATTCTGCTTGAACTTCGGGAAGTTTTTGAGCAGGGACGTGATGCCGGATGGTGAGAAGAAAACGAGAATATCGTAATACACATCGGCAAGGTCGCTCAGATCGCTGCATACGGTGCGGTAGAGGACAGCTTTGGTGTAATTGATCTTGTGCTTGTCGAGAATTTCAGGAATATCTTCTTTGTGCACATCGGTACACGGGTAAAGGAATTTATCTTCTTTGTGCTTGCGGATAATTTCAATAAGATCGCTGAAGGTGGCTTTACCGTGGAAGATCTTACGCTTGCGGTATTGCACGTATTTCTGAAGATAATAAGCTGTCGATTCGGAGATGCAGAAATACTTCAGGGTATCCGGTACAGTAACGCGCATTTCGGAACAGATGCGGAAGAAATGATCAACAGCATTACGGCTCGTAAGAATCACCGCATTGAAGTCGGCGATGTTCACGCGCTGCTGACGGAAATCCTGTGACGCCACACCTTCAACATGGATGAACTCACGGAAGTCAATTTTCAGGCTGTACTTCTTCGCGAGGTCCGTGTACGGCGATTTATCCGACTCAGGTTTTGGCTGAGTGACCAGGATACTTTTGACTTTCAGATCATTATTCTTCGCTGCTGCCAAGTGGTCTAGGGGTTAAACGATTCAAATGTTCCAACGAATACCTTTAAAATCACGACAAAGGGTATTATTTCAAGCGTGCAAAGGTACAGAATAATATAGAAAAAGGAAACAGAAGAGTCAGAAAATCCTATTAATACTACCCTTAAAAGTCTATAAACCAGTATCAAGCACCAGGAAACTATTCCTGCCCACACCAAAATTTCGCCCGGAATCTGTCTTGCGTAGGCCAAAAGCAGGCAAACAGGGAATAAAACCAGGCCGATTGTTTTATTGAAAAGAAGGATGTTATAGACGTATTCTGACGATGCTTCCTTGACTTCAAAGATGTTTCCGAGGATTCTTGTAGTGAGAATTTTGACAATGTATGCGCAAAAAATAATTCCACTGATCATGATAAATCCGGAAAGACCTTCACGCACCGCGCCGAAATGTCCCATAACCTGCCAGATAAAAAGCGGGAAGACTAAAAGATAATTGACAAGAAGTAAAAGTGAAATGCGGCTGGTGAGCGAATATTCTTCGCGGTACATAACGCTTACAGATGATGCACGGAAAAAACCGTTGAAGAGCAAAGCCAATTTCCGGTAATCAAAAACGCGTAGAATGACGATGAGCGTAAATGAAAAAAAGAGAATGGCTGCGCCCCACCAGTTTCCTTCAGAGGTGGCAAGCGGTAAGGGATTAAATGTTTTAGGAAAAGGAATGCCGTGAATTTCAGATCCGGAGGCTTGCAATAAAACAGGTGCGTGAGAAAATAACTGCATGCAAGTATGGATATTCTTTAAACGCGAAT
>JBKJMR010000333.1:0-3585 GCA_046596275.1 Bacteroidia bacterium
TAAACGCACCATGGCTCCATTTACCGCTTGCAATTTTGTATTGGGGAATTATTATCACCTGGACCATTTCCGAAATACACACCATCGTTTCACAAAGACAATTTAATGTTCCACGCTTTTTTATTGTTGCAGGCACGGGTCTATCGTGGTACTTCGGAAATGGTCCAGGTGATAATAATTCCCCAATACAAAATTGCAAGCGGTAAATGGAGCCATGGTGCGTTTATAAATATAAAATCATCTTCAACAAACCAACTGAATTGCCGCGGTCCGTGGAGGTGCCACCAAAGAATCGGATAAAGTGTGAGTGAATAAATAAGCAGGCTATCGAGAAATGATTTGCGCTTGCCTGAAATTTCTTTCCTGGAGTATATTTTAAGAAAGCCGTATTGCTGGCGGACAAAATGAAAGACGGCCAGATATGCAGCAATTCTCCAGAAGAGTAATCCGCTGATGCTATAAATTATTACGCCGCAAACAAAAACAAGCAATGGCGTAAGTATGAAAAGATTTTTTTTTGTGCTGAATGTTTCTTTATCGAAATACGTTCTGTACAGCGTGCTGTAAACATGTGCAACATCAATACAGAGCACAAGCGATATCCAGACAGCAGGTGAAACAGCAGCGCCGTCAAAAAAATAACCGGGCAGCAACAGGATAACAGCTAAAACAAGAAAAGGCGGCGCAAGTATGAAAATGCTATCGGGAATAGCAGCGTAAATCCATGGTTGTTGTTGCTTCATTTTCACTTGAGTGATGCGATTAATTCATCGGCGGCACGGATGCCCTGGTAAAATGCTTCTTCAAAAATGGAAATTCCGCTTAAGTCGGAATGCGCGAAAAAAATAGTTCCGTTTACCGGCTGTATTAATTCCTGGCGCCTGTTTCCCCATATATATTCTTTTGTTGGCCGCACCATCGCATGACCCCAAATGCGAATGTCGATATTTTTTATTGCAGATTTTACTGCCGGATGCGCTTTGATCAGTTCATTCATAATTAAAGTGGTGAGCTGCTCATGATCCAACGTTCTTAAAAGTTTACGCGCTTCTGTTGGTGAAGTATCAGTAAACGGAAAGTAAAACGTAAGCACTTTCTCTTTTTCTGATGACCTGATCAGCTGGTGCGTTGCATCCACATATCCAAGCGATTTTGATCCGTAAATAACATTGTCCCAGCATAAACTTTGCCCATTACCTTCGGGCCAATCTGAGACGGAAAGATTGGCAACAACCCATGGCGAATAGCTGACATCTGTTACCTCTTCCTGCAAAAGACGTCCCCGTACAAATTGTGGTGTTGCACAAATAATCCTGTCAGCAATAATTGTGTAAGATTCTTTTTTCAGACTGTCGTAACAGGAAATGGAAACCTGCGATTTATCTTGGTTGACTTTAAACGCAACATGTCCTTTCCTGGATTTGTTTTTTGAATGCGTTTGTAATTTTTCTGCCAGGAAAGCATTTCCCTGAGGCCATGTGAGCACAGTTCCGGGTTGAGCATTCGCTGCTTTACCACGACGTGAAGCAAAGTAGTGAATGCCTGCCCATGCGGAAGTAATTTCTATCGACGTGCCATAATCATCGCTGCAGCAATAATCGAGGTACCAGGAGAGATAAGGAGAATTCCATTTGTGCTGCAGGAGAAATTCTGCCATGCTTATTTTATCCAGCGCACGGATAGCTTCATCAGCAGAGGAATTATCAACAGGAATGGCGAAGGCTGGTTTGCCATCGGTACCGATCATATTTTTGTACTCATTTATCACTTTAAAAAACGATGCAATTTCATTTCTGTCAGCAGGCGGAATACCATATTCAGGAACGATATCATCCTGCCACACACCATTTATAAATAAACGTTCGTGTGGTTCAAAGCATAAATACGTTTCTTCAATAGCGGGTAGTCCGTTTGTATCGTAACCTTTTATGATTTCTGCTTCTTCAAGAAATGCATGGAGCTCCTGTAACCCTTCGTTTGGTAATGGCAGATAATGCGCTGCCCAGGGAAATTCGCAAATATTATTTTTTCCTGAAACTGAATTTCCGCCAAGCTCATTTTCGAGTTCGAGCAAAATAAAATCTGTTCCATTCAATGCAAGTTTCCTGCACGCAGAAAGTCCACTGATGCCGCCACCGATAACAACAACGGAATGACGCTCTTCACGCACAGGCGCAGGAAATTTATTGTCACGGAACATGTGTCCTAATTCCGAACCGGATGAAATGATCTTACCCGGAATTTTTGTGGCAGAAGTTTTTACGCCACATGCCGCCAGCAACAAGCCGGCGAGCGTTAGCCCGACAAATTCTCTTCTTGTTATTTTATTGGACGGACGACCATTCATTTTCAAAGTAGTGTACGAGTACCTGGTTATTTAAACGGTTTACTTCCGTTTCTACACGACTGATGTCTTTTGGAAATTGCATAATGGTTGCACATTCCTGCTTATCCATATAACGCAAGCCTTCAGGAAAATTTTCAGGTAAATGATAATTGTTTTTTTTCATGGCCATGGTGTAGCCCCACTCACCGAATGACGGAACATTGACATGATAAGGAATGGTAATGAAACCGGATTCCTGCATTGTCCTGTTAATGCACCAAAAAGAATTGCGCGCAAAATAAGGCGAGGTAGATTGCACTACTGCAATTCCATCAGGCGCCAGTACATTATATAAAACATCGTAAAATGTTTTTGTATATAATTTCCCTACAGAATAATTTACAGGATCGGGAAAGTCGACAGTGATAAAATCGTATTGTTTGTGTTCGTTCTTCAACCAGACGAATGCATCACCATTAATCACTTTCACTTTTTTTGCTTTAAGCGAATTTTCATTTAACCCGACAAGCATTTTATTATTGCTGAAGAGTGCCGTCATTTCAGGATCAAGATCGACGAGCGTGATGGAAGTAACGGATGGATATTTTAAGATTTCGCGCACTGCAAGTCCATCGCCACCGCCAAGCACGAGCACATTTTTCGGTGAAGGAAGAGCTGCAAGCCCTGGATGAATAAGCGCTTCATGATAACGGTATTCATCGGCTGAGCTGAATTGCAAATTCCCATTGAGATACAACCGCAGCTCGTGATTGTTTTTTGTGAGAATTATCCGTTGGTAAGTTGTGCTTTTTGCGAAGATGATTTTATCGGGATAAGTAGCATTTTCACTTATTCGCATCAGCTTGTCGGCAGAAACAAAACCAATCAGCAGTACGGCAATAGTAACAATGGCAAATGTTTTAAGATATCTTGCCCATGGAATATCTTCCGAAAAGCGAAAGCAAAGCAAAAGGGCTACAAGAACATTCAGAATTCCGAAAAGAAAAGAAGTGCGAATGAGTCCGAGGAAAGGAACAAGAACAAGGGGGAAAATAACCGAGGCAAGCAATGCGCCGATGTAATCAAAAGTAAAAACACGGGAAACTAAATCGCGGAATTCAAAACGGTCTTTCAGGATGCGAAGAAGCAGAGGTATTTCCAAACCAACCAGCATGCCGGTTAATCCCACCAATAAATATAGGATGACCCTGAATGATTCTGCGTAAGGAAAAAGCAGGAATAAAAGTGTGGAGCTTACA
>JBKJMR010000364.1:0-2781 GCA_046596275.1 Bacteroidia bacterium
TTGAAAAAGCCTTCGTATTCCCCCGCACGGATCACAGAAAGATTGCTGCGTCCTTTTTTGATCTGCGCATATTCATAGAGGTAAACAGGAATGTTTAATTCAGTTCCTACGCGCATGCCTAATTTTTTCGCGTACTCTGCGGTTTCTTCCATCGAAATTCCGGAAACAGGAATGAGCGGACAAACATCTGTTGCTCCCATACGCGGATGTTCGCCTTTGTGTTTGCTCATATCAATTAATTCACCCGCAATTTTGATCGCGCGTACGGCAGCTTCAATCACCGCATCAGGCTCGCCGACAAAAGTGACAACCGTCCTGTTCGTTGCTTTACCCGGATCAACATTCAGCAAACGAACGCCTTCGACAGATTCGATGCGATCGGTAATTTGTTTGATGATAGTGAGGTCATTTCCTTCGGAGAAATTGGGAACACATTCGATGAGCTTTTTCATACTATGGATTTTGAAATGCGAAGGTAAGAAGGATACAAATTCAAGGTTGGTTAAACGGGAATTCTCAATTCGCGAATTGAGAATTGGGTCAATGCTTGTTATTTGCTATTGCTTCAAGACGAGCACAAAAGTATTTTGCACTATCACAATGTTCGTGTGCAGCAGCATTTTGAATTGTAAATCCGCTTTTCAACATTCTTTTTGCAAATTTTATTTTACTTGGGCCTGGGCCGGGCTTTCCATTATTTACCAACTCGACCTTCAAGGCATCATGAGGTTTTAATTTAGTTTTTTCAGGTTAAGGATAATGGTAGGTTTTTTGAAAAATGGCAGACAACGTTTGACTATCTGCAAGATACCATGCCTCTAAAGCTTTCTCTGCAATAACAACAAATTCATTTGCTTTTGTTTTAATACGATCCCTAACAAATGTAAAACATGGAGCGTCTTCTTTATCTGTTAAAATAACAATTACAGTTGCCCCGTTGCTTTTAAGTTCTGCTACGTAAGCTTCTCTATTATGAGGTAACATGTTCCCTCCACTTCCCGCATCAATAATTTTTTCAACATGATTAAGGTTGAGAGAGGAAAGGAGATTTTTAAAAGGCTCAGATTCGAGAATTATTTTAGCAGATTCTCCCTCTACAATAAATCCAACTTTTACCACGGAATTCCTCCTCCGATCATATTACTAAGTAAGGCTTCATCCATTGGTACACCATGAAGATTCATGTTTTGTATTTGTTTGACTTTTGTTTCCCCTTCAATTTTATCTACAATTATAATTTCTTTTGAAGTTAATTCTCTAACTAAAGTTTGTGAATGAGTATTTAACCAAATATAATGGCCTTTTTCTTTGCATTTTTCACGAAACAGACCAACGAGTTCTTTAACGACTTTGGGATTTAAACCATTTTCGGGTTCTTCAATACAAAGAAATTGGGGTTCGTCACTTTGATATACTGCTGTTAAAAGAGCAATAATGTTATAAGTTCCATCCGAAATTAAATTTTTAGTAAAAGGTTTCAGTGTACCTTTTTCATAAATTAAAAGACTGTTTGTATCGCTTAATTCTTCGGATTTAATTTCAATGTTTTCAAGACCTGGTATAAGTAATTGTAGCCATTCAAGTATTTCATCTTTTTTAGTTTTATCCTTAAAAATTCTTTTTAGGACTTTTTCAAGATTTCCTGCTGCTGGTGACAATTTATAATCATCATCAAAATTTAACTTGTCAATTTCTTTGTTTTTTACAAAGATTCTCGAAAAATTAGTGAAAAATTGTATGTAATCAGCGTCTTTATGATAATTCTCAAAGGTTCCAAACACTTTATCTTGTTTTTCACCCATTTGCATAAAGTTACTATGAGTAAATGAAAACCCATTACTCTTCTTATCATAGCTATTAATAGTGAAAGCGCTTTCAAATTTGTTGAAATGCGACTTAAAATTAAGATTCCCTTTATTTTCGTAAGGAATAAAATTGCCAACAGATCGGACAGTGTCCCGTCCGTAAAATTGACTTAGCGTTACGGCAAACTGTATTGATTCAAATATATTTGACTTTCCTGCAGCATTAGGACCAACAAAAACGGTAAATCTATCAGGCTCCGAAATGTTGATGTTTCGGAGAGATTTATAGTTTTCTATTAATAATTTTTTAAGATTCAATTTGCTTAATTATTTCTTAAATATAAACCATTTATAATAACACGCTCAACCAAATTGCTCCCAATCCTCAAGGTAAAAGATTTGGCCAGAAACAGGTTTTGCAAGAATGAAGCACTTTCCTTAGAAGTTGTTTTTGTGGTACAAATGTAACAAGAACTATTGCTTCGCAGATTTTTCCCTGTGCGGAACAAATTTCCTGATAAATTTCCTGGCCGGTTTTTCGACCAAATAATACGTTAATCCACTAATCGCAATAAGCGCCAGCAAATAAACACCCAATCGCAAAGAGCTATCCGCAGTTCCTATTTTTTCGAGCAGCGGGCGCAATGCTACTTCTACCGGATGTTGAAGCAGGTAAATGCCGTAGCTGATCTCTCCAAGCCAAATGAACGGTGCAAGCGAAAGCGTTTTTGAAAGAAATGAACGATCGTAAATCAATCCGCAGAGCAGCAAGAGAAATAAAGGAACCAGCAAACCATTATGCACCCACGGACAAATGAAATTATCGGTTGCAAGAATGAAGAAGATTCCTGTTGCTGAAATTAGTACTGCTGAAATTGAAAACCAGGCCGGCCATGGTTGCAGGGTTTTTCGCCGCACAATGAGCAATCCTGCGGCGATTCCGGAAGTAAAGCAGCTCAACAGGGCAAGAGGATGA